>JBILGL010000303.1:0-5630 GCA_044351075.1 Isosphaeraceae bacterium
AAGTTGACTTGGCTCTTGTATGAAGTTCGCTTAAGGAAAAACTGGCATTTTCACATCACTCTGAGCATTTTAAAGTTCATTCTATTAGAAGTTGATACGAAAAAACAAGACCAAACAGCTAATGATCCGATAAAAGTACCAGCCGCGACTATTCCAAAAAAGTGTGCTTTCATTGTTGATTCCTTTCACGCTTGCAGAGAACAGGAAAGTACTCACCAAAATCATTTCGCCCATGATTGGAAACGATTGAAAAAGCGTGGGAATGGCACATCTTGCCTTGAAAACATCAAGCATCTGCCAAATTCTATCATTAAAGAACACGGTTACATGTTTGGTGAAAAATTTACATGTGTAATATTAATAAATGGCAATTTCATTTTTTTTGCTTTTCTCTCTCCAATCAACAAAATCGCAAGTTTTCTATTACCATCACCACTTTTTTTGATCTTTCGGGCGTAAATGATTATTCTGGATTGACGCCGATGCGGGCGGCGTGCCAACCCGCTCAAGCCCCTTTGCCAAGTGTGTGCCGAAAAAGTGACCACCGCCCAACCTGATACCGCTGTTGATCTGACCGTCGAACTCGGTCGGCTGCGCCTCAAAAACCCCATTCTCGTCGCTTCGGGCACGTTTGGCTATGCCCGCGAAATGCTGCCCTTTGTCAATCTGGCCACGCTTGGCGGCATTGTGCCCAAAACCGTCACCGCCAGCCCGAGGGCCGGTAACCCCACGCCCCGGATCGTTGAAACCGCAGCGGGAATGCTCAACGCGATCGGCCTTGATAACGACGGGCTCGATTACTTTCTGGCGAATCACCTGCCATGGCTCCGCACGGTGGGCACGTCGATTTTTGTGAACATCGCGGGCGAGTCGATCGATCAGTTTGTGGAAATGGCCCGGAAAGTCGGCGATCATGAAGGAGTGGCCGCCCTTGAGCTTAACATCTCATGCCCTAACGTCAGCCACGGGCTTGATTTGGGTGTTGATCCCACAGCCATCCGCACACTGGTTGAGCGGGTGCGCGGCGTTTGCCCGTATCCCGTCGTGGCCAAGCTCACACCAAACGTGACCGACATTGTGCAGCCTGCCCGGGCCGCTTTTGAAGGCGGGGCCGATGCCGTGAGCCTCGTCAATACGTTCAAAGGCATGGCGGTGAACTGGCGGAAACGGCGGCCCATTCTGGCCAACGACATCGGCGGCCTCTCAGGCCCAGCCATTAAGCCACTGGCGCTGAGGATGGTGTGGGACGTGCGGCGAGCCCTGCCGAATTTGCCGATTATCGGGATTGGCGGTATCAGCTCGCTTGACGACGTCATGGAATTCATAGTGGCAGGGGCATCGGCGGTTCAGATCGGCACAGCGACTTTTGCAGACCCATCGGTCAGCGGTCGAATGGTGGACGATCTCGAAAAACTGCTGAAAAATGAAGATATTACCAGGATCAGAGACCTGATCGGCACGCTTAAGTCAAACAAATCCTGATTTCAATAGATATCGAACAAATGCCCGCCCAGCCTGATTTACAACTGATGACAGAACTGCTTTCGGCTGCTGATGGCCCAGCGGATATTTCAACCGGCTGGCCCGATGGGCTTTGGTCGATTTTGTCGGATTTTGGTGCATTCAAGTGGCTGGTGCCTGAGGAAAACGGCGGCGATGGCTGCGACCGGCCGACGCTGATGCGTCGCTATATGGCCATTGCCCATGGCAGTCTGACGGCTGCTTTCATGCTGACCCAGCACGATGCTGCCCTGCGGCGACTCATCCCCGCCGCCAATGAAAATCAGGATTCGCCAGCCGCTTTCTGGCTGAGGGAAGTGGCATCCGGGCGATGCACGTTGACAGTTGGCATTTCGCAATTGACAACTTCGATCCGTCGGGGCGAGCGAGCCATGGCGGCAACCCTGCTTGAGAATGGCGGTTATCGGCTGGATGGATCGATGCCATGGGTGACCGGTGCGGAGCAGGCTGCGGCGTTTGTCACAGGCGGCACGCTTGAAGACGGTCGGCAGGTGCTGGTGCTTTTGCCGGCTGACAGAGAAGGCATAACGATTGACGAACCTGAGCCGCTGGCGGCGCTGAATGCTTCTCGCACGACGGAAGTTAGATGCAGCAATGTCATGATTGATGGGGCGGAAGTGCTGGCCGGGCCGGTGGAAAACGTGATTACCTCGCGGCAGGCAGGCGGCACGGGCGGGCTTGAAACGTCGGCCTTGGCTCTGGGGCAGGCCCGAGCCGCGATTGAAGCACTGCGGCAGGAAGACCCAGCACGCTTTGCTCTGGGTGGCCCGGTGGCCACACTTGAGCAGGAATGGGCGGCCCTTGAAAACGACCTTTTTGCCTTTCTGAGCGGCGCATCAAGCAGCCTGACACCGGAATTGATCCGCCAGCGGGCGAATGATCTGGTCTCAAGGGCTACTCAGGCTTGTCTGATCGCGCGTCGGGGCAGCGGGTTTTTGCTGACCGACCCTGCCCAGAGATGGGCGCGGCAGGCATTGTTTTTTCACGTCTGGAGCTGCCCGCGACCAGTGGCCACAGCCTCTATCAGAGGCCTGGCAGGCATGGGTGAATTGCCCGCCTGCGGACTATCATAAAAAGATGCTGAGATAAGAATACATTAACAGGACATCGATCAATGAAGATTGTCATTTATCCGGGCTTTGAAGAACAGCGACTGGAAGTAATCAGAAAAACGGCGGCGGGCCGTGCTGAGATCATCAATTGCGAATCAGCGGCGGATGCTGCTTCAGCCATTGCTGATGCCGACGGGTATCTTGGCAAAATGACGCCCGAAATTCTGGCCAATGCCCGTAAGCTGCAATGGATTCAGGCATTCACCGTCAGCCTTGAGCATTACATCTTTCCGGCACTGGTTGAGCATCCATGCAAGCTATCAAACATGCGTGGACTATTTGGTGATGTGATCGCCGATCAGGTGATGGGTTATGTGATCTGCTTCGCACGGAATCTGCATATCTACATACGTCAGCAGCATTTGCATCGATATGAGCCACTTGGCGGCGAAACGTCCCGAGTCAACAATATGTATGGTCCGGGTGTGGTGAACAATATGGACAGGGCGACGATTTTCCTGCCTGATACCACAATGCTGGTGGTGGGCATGGGGGCGATTGGTCAGGAAATTGCCCGGCGGGCACTGGCATTTGGGATAAAGGTGAGGGGTGTGGATGAACACCCGGATCGCGTATCGGCCCCGGCGGGAGTTGAGGCGGTGGTGGGCACGGAAAAGCTGCTCGATGAGCTGGGCCAGGCTGATTGGGTGGTTATTGCGGCACCACACACCCCACACACAGAAGGCTGGTTTAATGCGGATGTGCTGCGAGCGATGAAGCCTTCGGGATATTTGATGAATATTGGCCGGGGGGCGATTGTGGTGCTCGACGATCTGGCAGATTCGTTACGATCGGGACAGATTGCCGGTGCCGCGTTGGATGTATTTGAGATCGAGCCGTTACCTGCCGAAAATCCGTTATGGGATATGCCAAACTGCATCATCACACCCCACACGGCCGGGTATTCCACAGCGATTGCCGGTCGTCACCTGAACACGCTTTGCGAAAATCTTGACCGCTTCCTCTCCGGCAAGCCGCTGGTGAATGTGGTTGATAAGCATGTCTGGTATTGATTGCGATGACGCCGTATTTTTGCTGGTCGCCCCTGCAGACAGGGCCTGAATCATGGATCGCCTGAGCCGCTTTTTATCAATGGAGACGCTGATTGAAGGCGGCATGCCGAATGGCAGCCAGTTGAACCTTTCGCCGCGCTTTCTTGTACTCGTCGGGCATGAGCCTGGCAAGGTTTTTACGATTCCGACTGGTCAGCTCACGATGGGCCGGGATGAGTCGTGCGATATCATCGTTAATGATGCTTCGGTCTCTCGGCGACATGCCGTGATTGAACGAGAACCATCAGGTATCGTTCGCATTGAAGATCGTCATTCCCGAAATGGCATTTATATCAATGACGTAAAATCGCTTGGGTCGGTGCTGAGGCATGGCGATATTTTGCGTGTTGGCAATGTGCTGCTGAAATATTTTGAGTCGGGTACGCTTGAGGCCGAGGTTTTTCAGAAGGTGTTTGAACTGGCGCTGCATGATTCAGTGACGGAAACACTTTCCAGAACGGCAATTATGCATCACTTACAGACCTTTTGCCAAAATGCCGGCGAGACGTTTTCGGTTGTTATGGCCGACTTTGACCACTTCAAGCAGATCAATGATACGCATGGCCACCTTATAGGCGATTTTGTGCTGAACCGAGCTGCGGATGCCATGAAACGGTCGATCAGGAAGGAAGATTTTATCGGCCGGTTTGGAGGCGAGGAATTTTTGATGATCCTGCCTCGTATAACATCCAAAGAAGCCGCCGAAATCGCGGAAAAATGCCGAATCGCTCTGGAAAAGATGGCACTTTTTCGCCACGGTAATGAAATTCATATCACGGCCAGCTTCGGCGTAACAACCCACCGGTCAGACGAGCTGAATCAGCCTGAAGATCTTGCCCGACAATTACTTGAACGTGCCGATAAGGCTCTCTATCAGGCAAAACACGATGGGCGTAATAGAATTCGAATTGATGACGCGTTTCGACAAATTCATATCAACCCCAGCGATTGAAGCCGGGTTGTATCAAGCGAAACATCAGCCGGGCGTGGCTCGGGCAGATTCAGTTCCTGAGCCTTAATGGGTATCATCAGCGAAGTATCAAGACCGGTTGCAACGGCACCGCGCTGAACGAGCTCGAACCGGGTGATTCGTTCCCGCCCTCCGATGTGCAAAACTCCTCTGACATCTAGTTGATCAACTGCCAGAGAGCACAAAATCTCGGCAGTCGTCTGATAATCAACCGGTGTTCGCCATTCATCGATAAACACAGTACACGATTGACCTTCTGCCAATGCGGCAAGGGTTGAGGTGTAGAAACTTGGCCGGCCTGTGAGTGTCGGTCCATAAAGCAGGCTAATGCGTGTGACAAGGCCGAGCGGCAGGGCCGTGACAAAAGGCTCGGCAGCGGCCTTGGTGCGGCCATAAGCCTGAATGGGGCAAACCGGGTCGTTCTCTTGCCACAATGATTTGGTGCCGTCAAAAACCAGATCGGTTGAGGTGTAAATCAAGCGTGCAGCATGAGCTCCAGCCCATTCGGCAATCACCCTTGTGGCATCGGTGTTGATCATCCGGCCACGAATGGGCTCTTTCCGCACGTCGTCGGCTGCACTCATCGCTCCAGCATGAATAATTACCTCGGGTCGGGCTTTGTTCAGGGCCTTTAAAATGGCTGACGGGTGCTGAAAATCAAGGGGAGTGACATTGGCCCCGAAGATTGTTCCGCACATTCTGCCCGACCAGCCTTGCGCAGATTTTCCACGCCCCTCAAGCTGCCTCAGGATATAATGACCAAGTTGCCCGGAGGCACCTGTCACGAGAATGCGTGGACGGCTTGAGGGGAAGGCATTTGACATGTTCAATCGCTTTCTGATCTCCGACAGAACCTGCCGCAACGACGGGAAATTCAACTGCTGATAGAGTTTAGACCGATATGTAATGTAACGGAAGGCAATACGGTCGGAAATCCGAATCTGGAGAAGGACGCAGACCCCATGGAAAGCCGCG
>JBILGL010000304.1:0-5627 GCA_044351075.1 Isosphaeraceae bacterium
TGCTTCTGCCACCTGCAATGAAAGACCAGTCATAATCATTGCTGCAAAGGGCATGGAATGCCAGAGTTTCAACTGTTTTGAAAATACTCTTCCTGATCGTTTTTTCATCTTATTTCTCCCGGAAAGCAATCCTGTTGATGGCTTCAGATACCATTTCTGCATGAACTGGCTTTTTCTCAGTCATCAAAAGAAATACGCTGAGGGATATGAAGGTGACTGTATCAGAATGTAACGAGTTCATCCCAAAGCGGCGAAAGAAGATTCCATCACCACGGGAATACCGACACGAAACTCGGGAGTTAAACTCCGTTGATTCAGAAAACCGGATGTTTCTTTCTCTTTGCTACTTTTTAGCCGCAATTCCACGACAACAGGCTAACCCGAAGCGCAAGCGAGGGAATTATTCTGAGCAACCTATCTGATTTCTTATCCCTCGCTAGCGCTTCGGGTTAGCCTTGTTTTTATTAATATGGACTGGGAAAATTCCCAAAGGTCATGTCAACTCCGGTTTTCTCTCTGAATTGAGTTAATATTGGTATTTTTAAATCCCTTCTTAATGAAAGTCGAATAACTGATGTGATTTAAATATCTTAACGATGCAGCGAAGAACGCATACTGATTCCCTTGGCCGAAGCCCATCCTATCAATCACCATTTTCGAGGATACAAAAAATCAGATGCTGTCAAACGATAATTATCAAAGTTTGCAAAACGAAAAAAAATCAAAAGGCGACCATGATTGGTCGCCTCCTGCTTCATTCCCAATGCGATCATAAACGGGTCAGCCTGTGGTTCAGGCCGATGCAGCGGGCGGATCCGTGCGATACGTGACCGGCGAAAGGAGTCCGGAAATGGATTGCCCGAATGGATCAGTTGACGTGACGCGGAAGAGGTTATTCCCGTCTGCCAGCCCGACAGTGATCGTATAATTTCCGGTAGCATCAGCCTTGGCCGTGACGGGCTGCACTTTGCTGTCAACCTCGGTGTAGGTCAGCGTCGAGCCGGGTGTGGCGACTCCCTGAAAATTGACATTTCGCTGATCGGTGATTCGGTCAGCAGCGCCGGTGTCGTTGGCTGGGTCAAGCCGGGCTGTGATCACCGGATTGACTTTCACAGCCACGCCCATATTTTGCTGGGCCAGCTTGACGTCGGTATTGTCAATCACGCCGTCGCGGTTAGAGTCGGCGTTGAAATTGTATTTCTGGTCGCCCGTTTTCGCACCGATGGCACCCTTGATCAGGTCCACATCAGATTTTTGTACCTTCAAATCGCCATTGGCATCGCCAGGCAGATAAAACCCGCTCAGAAAATTGCCAGTACCGGTCTTCTGGTCCTTTACCGATACGGTGTAAGTGCTTGCGGCACTGCCACGACCAAGCTGCACATTAAAAATGACAGGCTTTGGAACCGTACTTGTGGTGGACTGAGCGGCTGAAATCTTCCTTGAGGCCGGAGTGCTTGCCTGAGCAACAGACTTATTGGCCTGATTGACCACCTTGCTGATCGCCGGTGAAACCGTTCCGCCCGAAACCGGGGCCACCGCCACACCAATCGTGGCCTTGCCCTTGGGCAGCGTAAAGAGGTTTTTGTCGAAGTTGACTTTTACCTGCGAAAGCTCGCCAGCCTTGACAACTTCGCCTGAAACGATCGCAAAGGTGTTGCCCATATTGGCCGGCACCGCTCTGCGTTCAAGCTCGTTACCCTGAATTTCAAACTGGCACTGATGCGTTTTTCGTGTTCGCTGCATAACCCTTATTCCTCCTTACCCCGCTGCTTGCTCAAGGGTAAATTTCTGGCGACCGCAACCCGTTTCCCAGTCCCCCCCGGAAAACGAAAAAGGCTTGGGAGATCGCTGCACGTCTCCATGCAGGCCCCAAGCCGCGGCTTGTGTCTCTATCCGAAAATATCGGATTGTGACGATCAGGAAGTTAAGTCAAACTTTTCTGATTCTAATGATTTTTCAGGATGACCCACCCGAAAATGGGGTGTTGGGAAGAGTCGGCCGACAACATTTCTGACACTGTTTGTTTCTGTTTCAGAATGACTTACGGCAGCATCCGGCAAAAACTGAGGCGAACTGCTGGGCCACTTGCCTTCGACCACAACACGCCAGGCGGTTGTGACATAAAGCACAACACCTGCCCAGAAATACATGCCATAGAACTGGGCAACTTTGTGCCCCTTGCCGTTGGCAAACCAGCCGCCAATTTCGCTGGAGGTGGTTGCAATCAGGAACATGGCAAGGCCAAGGGCACTGCCGATCACCCATTTGTCTCGCTGGCGAACATCAGGCCGGAACAGGCGATAGACAAGGTAAGTAACGGGTAGAAGCAGGGTTACATAATGATGCTTCCAGCTTCTTTCGGAGACGAAGAGCATCGTGAGGACGACCAGCGAAAATTCGCCAAGCAGGCGTGGATCATCGCGTCGGGTCGTTTTGGATCGGCATAGCAGAAACATCACGCCCAGCCAGGCCAGTGAAAAGATTTTGAGCAATCGCGCGACGAATTTCGGATCCCAGTTCACGATATTAAGTTTGAGCGTCGAGCCGTATCGGCCCGGCGTTTCGTCCAGCACCATCAGGCGATTAAAAACACCGACCATCGACTGATTGATTTCGAGGTCGCCAACCACTCCGCCCGAAACATAAGGGCTGATGATCCGGTGCCACCACGAACCCAGGCACTGGCTGGCGAGGTCGGGCCCAAGCACCACCACCGGCACGACAAACATGCAGAAAAAGATAGAAACGCCTGTGGCAACAAGCATTTTCCATGATCGTTTATAGAAGAAATATGGCAGAAACAGAGCAGGCGTGACCTTGCAGGTAATCGCCAGCCCAAGAGCGGCCCCGCCCAGCCAGTCGCGACCACGCGACCACGCATCAAGGGCCATCACAACCATAAACATGATCAGAATATTGATATTGCCATGCTGCAAGTCGCTCAGGATCGGCCGCAGGCTCATCAGCCCAATAGCCAGCAGGCACCACTGCGACATTGGCCAGTTTTTCTCGCGCACCATCCGGGCCACGATTTGCCCGCACTTCACGGCCATGGCCACTTTGATCAGGAAAAACGCCACGGCACCAATCAGCGGCGGCAAGGCCATGAGCGGATAAAGGGCGATCGGCATGACCGGCGGATTCGGATACATCTCGCGGTCATAGATGTTGCGGCCGTTTTCCATGAGCTGAAGGACTTGATAACGCCAGCGCACGAAGGCGCTTCTGTCCTCAGCCGCCTTGTGGGCATAGGCAATCACGGCCATGAGCGTGACCAAGCCAAGAAAAATCAGGACTCCACGCCTGCCGTGCTTTTCGTAACCAGGATTAAGCGACCAAGCTTCCGCAGCCATAAAGGCAAGCCCCTTCCTTGGAGACGAGCCATCCGAAAACAAGTGAGATCGGGCGCATCGCGAGAACGCTGCCCGGCTGATTCATTCACCCCTGCCCCAGGTGTCAAGTTCAAGGGTGATTAACCCTTTGGCTGATGGCTTCAACAGAAGCTTCACAAGCGGCGGAAACCTGTTGTCGGGGAGACTTTCAGGCTCAACCCGCACACCTTCCGCGCCGGTGACCCTGAGATTTGGAACCCAGTGATAACGCAGAACGACAATTCGGTCAACCGCAGTTCCTGAATCAACCGGTTTTAGCGTCATTCGTAAACGGCCATTGGCCACCTGAACCGGGCCGTCAACCAGATCCTGGCCAACCAGCGGCAAACCGGGCTGAAGTGCAGCCGTTCGATTGATCTTTGCCAGCCGAAATGGGCCATCCTGATAAACGACCTGAAAGCGGTCGCGATTGGAATCGACAATCACCCGGGCCCGATCGCTCCAGCAAAAAACCCAAGAAACGCCGTATCGCTCGGCCACTTCTTCAAGCCAGGCAGCGTCCCAGCCATCTTTGCCCAGAAGCTTTCCTTCACCAAACTGCGCCTGATTCGTCGTCAGTGATGCATGCAGATACGGCCCACCGATCATCTCAATATCAAGCTCATCCGCCAGAACGCCCGAATACCGCCCGCCCGCAAACGGGTCACCGCCAAAGCCACCTTCCTCGTAGAAGATGCGCGAACCAGGCGCCACCTGCGTCTTGATGGCCTGCTTGATCGATTGATAAGCCGGTGGCGGTGCGCTGGTTAATGCCGGCGATGCTGCAGCGGCCCACTGGCTGCCAACAGCGTAAAGAATGGGGCCGTAAAGTCTTGTGCAGACAACGACTAACCCCGCGACCAGCCCGATCGCCGACTGTCGGTTCGTTCGCCTCAGCCATTCCAGCAGAAAAACGAGCCAATAGCCTGAAAAAACGGCCGCCGCAATATAAAAAGCGTAGGTGTGCCGACCCGGCTGCAGGAAGTCGAGGCCGCGGAACGCCCCGGCCAGATAACCCCAGAAAAACCCGCCCGCCGCAAAGCCGATTAGCCCGACGGTGGTGATTTTATCCCGTTTCCAGAATAACGGGCCACCAGCCAGCAGGCCCAATATCAACAATGGCTCAATCGGTGCTTCGGACCAGACGATTTTCCCCAGCCTTTCCAGCACACCTTCCGGATGAGAAAACGCGAAGCCGCTCTCGCCCTTCGTCGCCGCCAGCAATACCCCCGGCCACCACCAGAAAGCATTGGCAAATAAAGTGATTGCAACAGAAGCAATCGCCGCCATCGCTTTTCGCGGCCTCTCCTCCGCAAAAGCCCATGCTGCAATCGCTGCCGGGGCCAGCACCATCAGGGCCGTGAAGTGAACCAGCGTGGTGATGGCGAGTGCTAATGTCATGCCCAGCCAGAGCTTGAAACCACCCTGACCAAGCCAGCGGGTGCAAAGGTAAAGCGTAACGAGCGCCAGCGGTATCGATAGAAAATACGGCAGCATCCCAAAGCCAATATATTGGCTGGGAAAGTCAGTCCAGATGTAAAGCAGGTAAGCTACCATCGATAGCGAGCCGCTCAGGCCAGAGCCAGTCAGCCCGTGGGCCGCAAACCAGATTAGCATTGGCGCAAGCACCGCACTTAAAAGAACATAAATCTTGTAAGCCGTTGCCGGAGACATAAAATTCTCCGTGGCCGCGAGTGTTAATTCAGGCAGGTTGCTGGATGCCGGAAAGACCGCCGACTTGGCATAACCGCCCATGAACCGGTGATCGTATCCAGCCGTTGAAAGGCTGTTTTTCAGGAATGATCGAGTGACTATCGCTGAATGGAAATAAAGCGGATGATCATCCCGCAGGATCGGCTCCGGGCTCGTCAGCCCGCTAACTCCACCCATTGCCCGCAAAATCAGTTGCCCGTGTGCCAAAAAAGCCAGAACAGCCAAAAGATAGAAAAAGTGTTCCAGCCGCGGGCCACGCCAGGCCGGATCGCTTTTTTCCTTGCGGGCCACATTCGGCTCCAGCAGATCATACGTGCCGGGGTCGTTTTCCGGAGTCAACTCGTGTGGCATGGCATCATCCAGCGAGCCCGGATTTTTCTCTTTTTTCACTTACCGGCAAAAATGCGGCCTGCAGGATTCGAACCTGCAACCAAGGGATTCAAGTACTCCAGCAATTTCTTACTGGCTTGGACTATCTCACCTTCTGGACGATATTTGCAATTTGCAAAATTCCCCAGAAGCCGGGCGCTAAACGACTGA
>JBILGL010000305.1:0-5616 GCA_044351075.1 Isosphaeraceae bacterium
CCAGATCCAATTCGAAAATGAAACATTAAAAGCGAAAATAGGTAAGCTAGAGAAGCAGAATCGGCTCCTGGCCGCAGATCTTCAGCGTGAGGAATCCTATAGCGGCACGCTGGCCACTCGGCTTGATGAGTCGCGTAACCTGCTCAAGCGTAATGGCTTAAATGTACCAATCGATGAAGAGTCGCCCAAGATTGTCGCCCGGGCTGATCAAAATCGCGATAAATCTGGCAATTTGACATTCGGCCAGGTTGCGGGCCCCCGGGTTCGCCGCTCCCGCTATGCCGATGACCCGGCGGATGAGTCAAAAAGTATCGACGACACTTTTGCCGATGAGATTCCTGAAAACATCACCCCGAAATCGGCCGGTAAGCCAAAAACGCTTCGTCCACCGGCGTTTGACGACGACCCGGAACCGGCCGATCGCGAAGTGCCTGAACTATCGGCCAACGACCTATCGACAGGCTGGCGGCGTTTAAGTTACCGTGATAAACGGATATTAACCGACACAGAATCAGCCGTCGAAAAGCCCTGAATCCAACGCAAGATCATTGGCTTTAACGGTTTTGAGCTCATACACCCCGACCATGACCCGACGCGCCGGCATTATTGACTACGAAATGGGCAACCTTCGCAGCGTCCAGAAAGCCATTGAGGCCACTGGGCATGCGGCCGATATTGTGGCTGACCCTGAAAAACTGGCCGGTTACAGCCATGTGATCCTGCCGGGCGTGGGTGCCTTCCGCGACGCCATCAGCCAGCTTCGTAAAACCGGTCTCGACCAGGCTTTTATCGAAGCCGTGAAGAGCGGCCGACCCTGTCTGGGTGTCTGTCTGGGTCTGCAACTACTGTTTGACAAAAGTTTTGAAGATGGTGAATATACAGGCCTTGGGCTCATTCCCGGCGAAGTGGTGCGGTTTGCCGCCCAGCCGGGGCTGAAAATACCGCACATGGGCTGGAACGAAATTGAATTGACCCGCACCGATCCGCTTTTTGCTGGCCTTGGCGATCGCCCCTGCGTCTATTTTGTACACAGTTATCATGGTCGAGTGGCGAACCAGACTGACCTATTGGCCACCAGCGACCACGGCGGCATATTTACGGCAGCCGTGGGCCGAGACAACCTTCGAGCCTGCCAGTTTCATCCGGAAAAGAGCCAGTCGATCGGCCTGAAAATCTATCAGAACTTCATGGCTCTCTGATATTTGAGATCAATCAAGACGGTACCTGCCAAGAGCAATCAAAACCATGATACTTCTGCCCGCGATTGACATGAAAGATGGCCGCTGTGTTCGCTTGGAACAGGGCGATTTTGGCCGCCAGAAGACTTATGCGGAAGATCCGCTGGTGATGGCCCGGAAGTGGGCCGATGCGGGTTCCCAGTGGCTGCATCTGGTGGACTTGGACGGCGCAAAGGATGGTGGCCGTTCGGTCAATTCGCCGATTGTTGAGCGAATCATTCACGAAATTGGTCTGCCAGTACAGCTAGGCGGCGGCGTTCGTGAGGAATCGACGATCCGACACTGGGTTGATCTTGGCGTGCACCGGCTGGTCGTTGGCACAAAGGCTGTGCGTGAGCCAAAATGGTTTGAAGAGATGGCCTGGCGATATCCCGGCAAGCTGGTGCTGGGGCTTGATGCCCGCAACGGTTTAGTGGCGACTGATGGCTGGCTTGAAGTCAGCTCGGTGGATGCCGTTTCGCTGGCCAAAACGTTTGAGTCGTTACCACTGGCCGGTATTGTTTACACCGACATCGCTCGCGACGGCATGCTGAGCGGCCCCAACTTTGAAATGACTGGCCGGCTGGCCGCCGAAGTCAGTCTGCCCGTGGTCGCTTCGGGCGGCGTTTCGTCGCTCGAAGACTTGATCCATCTCCAGCAACTTCCCATCTGGGGCACGATCATCGGCAAAGCACTTTACGAAGGCCGATTCACGCTGGAGGCTGCTCTGGCTTTGTAAAGAAGCGTTTTAAGACCCAAGTGTAAATTCGTTAAAGTATTCAATATTAAGCATTTAAAGGACCGGTTTGATCTCGGCCCATCTTGTTGTTGATTTTTTTTAACATTTTTTTAGATTTTCTCAGAAAATAATGTCCAGAATCCTGGCTTCATTGGAAATACATAATGCTGCGACTGAACTTATTATCTGCAAGGTTGTTAATCATGCTGTGATTGTTCTCTAACTTAGTTCACCTCTGGCCTGCCGGTTACACCCCCGGTCAGGTCAGAGGAATTATCATTCAATTCTATGAAAATAATTGCTCAACAAAGCTTTAGCATTATTCAGCAGAGCAAGTGCATTAAAAAACAGGTGGCCCTATGGAGCCACCTTGAGAATCGTTTCAGGCACTGGATTAGCTTGGAGTCGATGTCCAATCAGACGATGGCCAACGTCTTGATTTTCTCGCGTTTTTGCCAGCCACCTTCGCCCCGCTCGATGCGATGATAAAGCGTATCCCGCTCAACCGGTACCCGGCCCGCTTCTCGAATCAGTCGCTCCAGATCAGCGACGCACATTTCCTGCGGCGAATCTGATCCAGCCTCATGATAAATCTTTTCATGGACAACAGTTCCGTCAATATCGTCAGCGCCAAACGATAATGCTACCTGTGCTGTTTTCATTCCCAGCATCACCCAATAGGCTTTGATGTGCGGGATGTTATCGAGCATCAGACGGCTGATCGCCATCGTTTTTAAGTCCATAAAACCAGATGGTTTAGGGATTTCATCCATCCGCGAGTTATCAGGATGGAAAGCCAGCGGAATAAACGTCTGAAAACCGCCGGTCTCGTCCTGAAGCTCACGCAGGCGAATCAGGTGGTCAATCCGGTGCAAGGCTTTGTCGATATGGCCGTAAAGCATTGTGCAGTTAGATTTTAGGCCAAGCTGATGTGCCGTTCGGTGGACATCCAGCCACACGTCTGTAGATGCCTTGGCTCCACAGACTTGCTCACGCACTTCCGGGTGAAAAATCTCAGCCCCACCACCTGGCAAACTGCCAAGCCCTGCTTCAACCATATCTTCGATTGTCTGACGAATCGTCTTTCGCGAAATCTTCGCGAAAAACTCATATTCAACAGCCGTATAAGCTTTTACATGAATCTCCGGAGCTTCATCACGAATCCATTTCACAATATCCACATAATATTGAAATGGAAGCTTATGGTGCAGGCCACCAACGATGTGCAGCTCGGTTGCGCCACGCTCATGAGCCTGGCGGGTCCGTTCGCGAATCTGTGCTTCGTCCATCACATAGGCACGCGGGTCGTCGAGATCAGCCCGAAAGGCACAGAAGTCGCATTTGTAAACACATACGTTCGTGGGGTTTATGTGAGTGTTTACGTTGTAATAGGCGAAGTTGCCGTTGAGGCGTTCGCGAACAGTGTTCGCCAACTCGCCAAGGAAGAAGAGGTCGCGGCACTGCTCCAGAGCCATGCCATCGTCGAAGCTTAAACGCTGGCTGCTCTTGACTTTCTGTTCGATATCCCGCAAATGACCCGAATCAGGCGTATTCATCGTTTCTTCCTTTTTTAGCCGAATGGAGCTTTCCTGCCCCATTCTTGACTAATCTCTTAAATTTTAGGATTTCTGTCGAATCTCTACAAGTCACGCCGGTTCTGAACGATTTCGGGCCATCATCAAAATGGATCTTGGACCAGCTGGAATCAACTCGAAATTGCGACGCCGATTGATTAAGATAATTCAGAATAGAAGTACGGATTCGCGTTGTTTGACTTGCGAGCCAAACGGCGTGATGCCCCGACAGGGTTTGCGACGCATTCAGGATCTTTTCGACCATGACACAGATTGAAGCTGCACGCAGCGGAAAAATTACGCCTGAAATGGAATATGTGGCGAAGCGGGAAGGGCTTGAGCCTGAGCTGATTCGCAGCGAAGTGGCCCGTGGCCGCATGGTCATTCCGGCGAATGTCAATCACCTGAAACTTGGCCTTGAGCCAATGTGTATTGGTGTGGCTTCAAAGTGTAAGATTAATGCCAATATCGGCAATTCGGCGGTTACCAGCGATATCGAAAACGAGCTGACCAAGCTGAAACTGGCCGTTTCGCTTGGCTCTGACACCGTGATGGATCTCTCCACAGGCGGCAATATCGATGCCATTCGTCAGGCCATTATTGAGGCCAGCCCTGTGCCAATCGGCACAGTGCCAATGTATCAGGCGATTCAGAAAGTTAAGTCGGTTGAGGAGCTGACTGAAGACGACCTGCTGTCTATGGTTGAGCATCAGGCCCGTCAGGGTGTCGATTATATGACGATCCATGCCGGTATTCTCAGCGATTACGTGCCACTGGCTGCCAATCGCATCACCGGCATCGTCAGCCGCGGTGGCTCGCTGATGGCCCACTGGATGATGGGCCATAAGGCGGAAAACCCGTGGTACACACGCTTCGACGACCTCTGCGACATCATGCGGACATATGACGTTACCTTCAGCCTCGGCGATTCCCTTCGCCCCGGCTCGATCGCCGACGCTTCCGACGCGGCCCAGTTTGCCGAGCTCAAAACCCTTGGCGACCTCACCCGCCGGGCCTGGGCACGCGGCTGTCAGGTCATGGTCGAAGGCCCCGGCCACGTGCCGATGGACCAGATCCCCATGAACATGGAAAAGCAGGCGATTGAGTGCGACGAAGCTCCGTTTTATGTGCTTGGGCCGCTGGTAACGGATATCGCACCCGGCTACGACCACATCACTTCAGCCATTGGTGCTGCGATTGCTGCCTGGCACGGTGCCAGCATGCTTTGTTATGTGACGCCGAAGGAGCATCTCGGCTTGCCTGAGCCGGAAGATGTGCGTCAGGGTGTGATTGCCTACAAGATTGCCGCCCATGCCGCCGACCTGGCCCGGCATCGTAAAGGGGCGAGAGACCGCGACGACGCCCTTTCAAGGGCTCGCTATAATTTCGACTGGGAAGAGCAGTTCCGGCTCTCGCTCGACCCTGAAACCGCTCGCCGCATGCACGACGAAACTCTGCCACAGGATACCTTCAAATCGGCCAAATTCTGTAGCATGTGTGGGCCGAAGTTCTGCTCCATGCGTATCAGCGAAGATCTGAAAAAATATGCCGCAGCCACGACAGATCTTGTCGAGCTGGGCACATTCTGATCGATTGCAGACCAGGGAAGGATCCTGAAAAAGCGATGACGGATAACGAGCAGTCAAGCGGCCCTATAACTGAAAGCCATGAGGCATGGCTGGCGGTGCGGGCCGATTTTATGCGCCGGGGCCTTGCGGCAAAATGGCCGCAGGCACTGGCCCTGATCGGCCTGTTTCATCTGGTCGCCTGCCTGCTTTGCCACCTGTTTTACACAAATGGTCATCTGGAGGCCTTGCCTTATCTCGTCATCTGGGCAGCTCAGCTTGGCCTGAATATTCTGGCAATCAGGAAATTGATCGGCCGGGGCTGGGCGAAGACAAATCCGATTTTTGGGATCCTGGCACGCATCTGGCTGACGTTTCTGATCATCAGCTTCAGCGTCACAAGCTACAGCGAGATGTCGGCGGATCAGGCCAATGCATTTAACTGGTTCAAGCCGGCCTGGGCAAGCCTTTCGTGCTTTGCCTGGGCGGTCACGGCCTGGCTCGTGAGCCCGTGGTTTGTG
>JBILGL010000023.1:0-17432 GCA_044351075.1 Isosphaeraceae bacterium
GACATGGCTGTAATTCAGGTGGATGTCATGGTCGGCTTGATGGCCAGAATGGGTTTAAGCTGTCGCTATTCGGTTATGCTGCCGGACCTGATTATGAGTCAATTGTACGTCAGTCGGCCGGGCGGCGAGTGAATCTGTTTGTTCCCTCAGCGAGCCTGCTTCTGCAGAAGGCCAGTGGCCAGATTCCGCACGGTGGCGGGCAGGCGATCGCTACTTCAAGTGGCGACTTTCAACGTCTTGTGAATTGGATTGCAAGGGGTGCGACTCAAACCGCTGAAAAAGCCCGTAAACTGAAATCACTCAGGATATTGCCAGAACTTGTGCGTGTCAGTCAGCCGGGGCCGGTGAGCGTTTTTGCCATAGCAGAATACGAAGATGGTTCAACGCGTGATGTTTCTTCCTGGGCCCCCTGGAAATCTCTTGACCCTGGCATTGCCGAAATTGATTCTTCCGGTCGGGCCCGCGTTCTTGAGCCAGGCGAAACCCATTTCGTTGTTCGTTTTGGCAGTCAGGTCAAGGCAGTGCCGGTGCAGTTTTCCATGACCCAATTTGAAGAATCGGCTTATGCACCGATTGCGGGTAAAAATCCGATTGATCAAGCCGTATCAGGCCACCTGAAAAGTTTGGGTGTCGTCCCCAGCCCACTGGCAGACGATGCCACATTTCTTCGCAGAGTGACGCTTGACTTGGTTGGTCGTCTGCCTGAACCAGCCGAAATTCGTCGATTTGTGAAGGATCCCGCCCCCGACAAGCGGGACAAACTTGTCGATCAACTCATGGATGATGCTGATTTTAATAAGCTTTGGTCTCTCAGGCTGGGCGACCTCTTGCAAATCAGTTCAGCAAGACAGGGAAACGCCGCTCCGTTCTACCTCCTGTGGCTTCAGGATCAGCTTGACCGCCGCACATCATGGGACGAAATGATTCGCCAGCTGCTTTCAACCCGTGGCGACCCAGCCACGAAGGCTGAAGCCCCTTCAGCGTATTCACTTGAGAATACTGACCCGGTCAATGCCAGCCAGTTGGCGGCCCAGCGGTTTCTCGGTGTTCGTATCCGATGTGCCCAATGCCACGACCACCCTTTTGACGTCATCACACAGTCGCAGGCCCACCAATTCGCGGCTTTCTTCGCCAAGGTCAGGCCCAGCCAACCTGTACCAGGCCAGCTGATGACCAGGCCCAAAATTGCTTTTTTTCCTCAGGGTCAGCATCGGCATCCTTTGACAGGTGAAATACTCAAACCATCTGTGTTTCTTGGGAATCAGCCGAGCTTAAAAACAGATGCAGACCCCCTTCCCTCCCTTGCCGGCTGGATGACGGATCGATCAAATCAGATGATGCCACGGGCCTTTGGCAATTGGCTATGGTCTCAGTTTTTTGCCTCTGGCATTGTCTCGCCGGTGGACGATCTTTCGGCCGGCAATCCGCCCAGCCAGCCGGAACTGCTTGATTATCTGGGCCGCCGGTTTGTCGAGCTGGGTTATCAGATTCGACCTCTGATGAAAGAGATCGTCACAAGCCACACTTACCAGCTTTCAAGCGAATCACTTCCGGAGAATGCCCGGTTTGGCCGCCTTAATGCATTTCAGTCACCTCGGCCGCTCACGGCTCAACAATTAGCGGACGCACTTGCCAAAGCCACTGGTATCCCCAACCGCTTTGCCAATAAGCCCACAGGCACCCGCGCTATTGAAATTCAGGACCCAACGACTCAAAGCAACCTCCTGGAAACCCTTGGCCGATGCGACCGCCGCGATGCCTGCGGTACAACTGCCGGAACTTCCAGCCTGAGCCTGCGTCAAAGCCTGATGTGGATTGGTTCCGACACGGTTGATTCCAAAGTGGGGGCTGTCAGTGGCTATCTCCGTCAACTGATGGAACTTTCACCAACTCCGGCAGAAATTATTGAAAATCTCTATCTGCGAACACTTTGCCGATTCCCTTCCGCGCCTGAAACGGAGCATTTTTCAAAGATCATTTCCGCCTCATCAGATCAGGCTGAAGTCGTGGAAGATCTGTTTTGGGCACTGATCAATTCCCGCGAATTTCTCTTCAATCACTGATATTTCATGCCGGGGAGGCCGGGATGTTTTCATTTTCATCCAACTCGATACATAAAAATCAGTTGCAGATCACGCGCCGCACCTGGCTTGGCCTGGGCCTTGGTTCGATGCTTCATCTCCCGGGCGGCATGTTAGCTGCTTCTGAGCCGACAAAAGTCGCAAAGCCGCGAAGCTGCATTCTGATCTGGCTGGGCGGTGGCGCATCACACATTGATACCTTTGACCCCAAGCCCGATGCCGATCAGGGAATCAAGGGTGAATTTAAAACCATTCAGTCTTCGATTCCCGGTGTTGCACTCAGCGAGATCATGCCGAATCTGGCAGGTGTACTCGATAAAACCGTGCTGATTCGCAGCCTCACAAGCCCTGAAGCTGAGCACGATCGAGCCAGTCATCACATCCTGACTGGCTGGCGGCCCAATCCTGCGCTGGTCTATCCCTCAGCAGGCAGCGTCTATTCCAAAGTGCATGGCGCGATGGCTGGCGTTCTGCCGAATCATGTGGCCATTCCAAATAAGCCTGTCTTTGGCGGTAGCGGCTATCTTACGACTGCCTGTGATCCGCTTGACATCCCAGGTGATCCCGGTCAGCCGAATTTTCGAGTGCGCGACCTGACCCCTCCTGACAAAGTCACTTACGAACGTCTTCTTCGCCGTCGAGGCATGGTTGACGCACTCAACAGATGGTCGAAATCTGGTCAATCGTCCGCCACAGCCGCCCGCGAAACGTTTGACAATCAGACCTATACCCTTCTCACGAGCCAGGCGACACTCAAAGCCTTTGCAATTGATGAAGAGGCTGCTACGATTCGCGACCGCTACGGCCGCAATAGTCTCGGCCAAAGCCTGTTATTGGCTCGTCGGCTGGTCGAACGTGGTGTTGGCTATGTCACCATCAACGACCGGGCCGGTGGTCTGGGCTGGGACACCCATGCCCAGAATTTCCCTTCCTTGCGAGACCGGCTCATGCCGCCGCTTGATCAGGGTGTGGCAGCTCTTATTCATGACCTTGATTGCCGTGGCCTGCTTGATGACACACTGGTCGTCGTCTGTGGCGAATTTGGGCGGACACCGAAAATCAATGCCAATGCCGGTCGAGACCATCATGGCCGGGCCAGTTCCGTTTTGCTGGCTGGCGGTGGGCTCAAGCGTGGCCATGTATTGGGGCGAACAGACCGAAACGGCATTGCTCCGGTCGATCGGCCTGTGACACCAGCCGAATTGGCCTCAACCATTTTCAGTCAGTTGGGGATTCATCCGGAAACGAGATTTCAAAGCCCCGATGGTCGCCCGATCACGTTGGTGGATCATGCGTCGCCAATTGCCGAAATCATCGCATGATCAGGCAATCTTGGCAAAAGTGTTTGAATTGGGGTAACAGTTCTGTTAATTATCGAGTTTAACAAACCTTACGCTCATCGCAGAACTGGCATGTTTCATGCAATTGCTGATCAAAAAACGGATTGACCCTGCCACGAGTAAAATCCTGGCCGTATTATTAATTGCAATTGTCAATTTAATGATATCAAATCAACAGTTGCTCATGGCTGATCAGAATGATCTTTTTACCAACCAGATTAAAGCGATTTTGGAAAAGAATTGTATTTCATGCCACAATCAGGCAAAAGCCAAAGGAGGTCTCGACCTCACGAGTCACTCTGGGCTTATGGCCGGCGGTGAATCAGGGCATGTGATTGATCCTGTCAATCCTGAAAAGAGCCTACTGCTTGAGGTTCTCGGCTACGAAGGCGATATTCAAATGCCGCCCAGAGGTAAATTGCCGGATTCAGCCATCAATTCAATTCGGCAATGGATTCGCACCGGCGCCGCATGGCCTGAAGATTTAATTCTCAAACCACAACAATCAGACCATACTGCCGAAAACGCACTATTAACCGGGCCAAAGCTCAGGCCCCAGCCCTTTGCCATAACACCAGAAGACCGAAAATGGTGGTCGTTTCAGCCAATCACGAAACCGGCAATTCCATTTCAAGATGATCGAGGGATTTCAAATCCAATCGATCATTTCCTGCTGGAAAAGTTGAAATCAAAGGAATTGCAATTAAGCCGTCGTGCATCGCGCCGAGAACTGATCCGTCGTGCTTATTTCGACCTCATCGGCCTGCCGCCAACACCTGAAGCTGTTTCCCTATTTGAGCAGGACGACGATCCGAAAGCCTGGGAAAAATTGATTGACGAACTTCTGGCAAGCCCACATTATGGCGAGCGCTGGGGCCGCCACTGGCTCGACCTGGTGCGTTTTGCTGAAACGAATGGCTATGAACGCGACGGCGTCAAGCCATTTGCCTGGCGATATCGCGACTACGTTATTGATTCGTTCAATGCGGATAAACCATACGACCAATTCATAATCGAACAGCTTGCGGGCGATGAATTGCCGGGGCCTTTTGATCCTGGCCGCATTATTGCAACTGGCTATTACCGGCTTCATGTCTGGGATGACGAGCCTGACAGCACGATCGCTGCCGAGTTCGACGACCTGGACGATATCATGGTCACTACCGGTGCTACGTTTCTTGGTCTGACGCTCGGCTGCGCCCGCTGCCACGATCATAAATACGACCCTTTAAGCCAGTCTGATTACTACAGCCTCCTGGCCCATTTTCGCAGCATTAATCCGTATGGTCTTCACAAAACGGGCGGCGGCGGCCGAGGCACAGGAAAAATTACAAGGATTTTGGCACCCGACGACAAAATCGAGCGGTGGACAAAAGAGAAAAATCAGATAGTCCAGTCACTCCAAAATGAGCTTCAAAAAACGCGCGATATCACTAAAACAAATCAAATAAAATCGGAAATTAGTAAAATTGAATCGAATATCCCTTTTGATCAGGCATTAGCGATCAATGAAGATCCATTGAAACCAACATTGATATTAAGGCGTGGCGATGCACACAGCCCAGCCAGCGAAGTGCAGACTTCATTTCCCGCCATATTGAATATCAATTCGCCAGAAATTAAACCAGCAATCAATTCATCAGGGCGTCGCCTGGCCATGGCACGCTGGATTGCATCGCCAAATCATCCGCTGACGTCCCGAGTTTTTGTCAATCGCTTATGGCAACATCATTTTGGCCGGGGAATTGTGCCTACAGCCAACGATTTTGGCCGAACCGGCGAGCCACCAACAAATCGCGAACTGCTCGATTATCTCGCCGACGCATTTATTTCTGGTGGTTTCAGAATCAAGGCCATGCATCGGCTGATTATGACCAGCCGAGCTTATCAGCAATCATCCAAAGCCGATCGTCCTGAGGCCATTACTGCGGATCAGTCGAACTCGCTTTTCTGGCGACAGAACCCACGCAGACTCGAAGCCGAGATTCTGCGGGATACACTTCTTCGTTTCAGTGGAAATTTCAATCCACAAATGCATGGCCCCGGTATCTATCCTGCCCTGCCGGAAGAAGTTCACCGAACGCAGGACAGTGCCCGTAAAGGCTGGCCGGAAAGTCCGCCAGACCAGCAGAATCGTCGCAGTATTTATATTTTTGCAAAACGTGCACTCGTGCCGCCGATTCTTGAAACATTCGACTGCCCCTCGAGCACAGTTCCCGTAGGAAACAGGCCGGTGACAACAGTCGCTCCACAGGCTCTACTTTTACTAAACGATGAATTTGTGAGAAAACAGGCGGCGGATCTGGCCGAAAAAATCATCAATTCAACGAATAAAAAGCTCGATATTCAGGTAGAAAAGGCATTTCTGATTGTTCTTCAGCGAAGGCCAAGTAAAACTGAGTTGAAATATTCCCTTTCATTTCTGAATCAAATTGTTCAAATGAATTCATCGCATGAAATTGCATTTCGTCAATTCTGCCTGGCCTTGATGAATTTAAACGAGGTTATTTATGTTGATTGACAAACATCGCCAGTGCGAAGGCAGCCGGCGCGAATTTCTCTGGGAAACTGGTAATGGTTTTACCGGTCTGGCACTTGCTTCAATGCTCAGCGATGACGGTTTTTTTCAGAAGGCCTCATTAGCCGGGGAATCAGATCTCAATAATACAATTGCATTACCAAAAAAAGCAAAATCCTGTATTTTTCTATTCATGTTTGGCGGGCCTTCCCAGGTCGATCTTTTCGATTACAAGCCGGAATTGCAAAAGCGAGATGGTCAGACGATCGATAATGAATTCCGCCGAAATACGAAAACTCGTGCTGTGCTCCAAGCCTCCAGACGCAAGTTTGCACGCCATGGCCAAAGCGGCCAGTGGTGCAGCGATGCCTTTCCAAATATCGCGTGTCATGTTGACAAAATGGCATTTGTGAAATCTCTTTACAGCGATTCTTTTGCCCATGGCTCTGCCGTGCTACAGATGAATACCGGCCGCATTTTGCAGGGCCATCCTTCCGTTGGTGCCTGGCTCAGCCACGGAATGGGTACGATGAATAACAACCTGCCGACGCATGTCGTTATGCTTGACCCACGCGGGGGGCCAACCACGGGTGCTCCAAACTGGTCCAGCGGCTATATGCCGGCCAATCATGCCGGCACAGTCCTGCGCACAGCCGGACCACCGATTCTGAATTTACAATCGCCAGACGGCGTTTCTCGTGAAATGCAACGCCAGCAATTGCAATTCATCAATTCGCTTAACGCCGAACATTTGAAAACCCGTCCTGAATTTAATGAGCTTCAGGCCCGTGTTGCCAGTTATGAATTGGCTTTTGCTCTGCAAAATTCAGCCCCCGAAGCACTTGATATTTCACAGGAAGCAGAAAAAACGCGGGAAATGTATGGTATAAACGAGCCTAAAGGCTCGCATTCGCTGGCTTTGGGGCCAGCTCCGTTTGGTCGTCAGTGTTTGATCGCCCGCAGGCTTGTAGAACGCGGTGTCCGTTTTATTCAAATCTATTCTGGCGGCGGCGGTGCCGGAGGGCAGAACACCTGGGATGGCCATCATGGTATCGAAGAAAACCTCGCAATTCATGCTCCTGAAGTCGATCGCCCAATCGCCGCTTTGCTGACAGACCTTCAGCAACGCGGCCTGCTGGAAGAAACACTTGTCGTCTGGGGTGGTGAATTTGGCCGTATGCCAGTCTCTGAAACATTTAATACCGGTGGCAAGCCGGGTGGCCGTGATCACAATCCTAAAGGCTTCACCTACTGGCTAGCCGGGGCTGGAGTCAAAGGCGGTACCAGCTATGGCCAGACCGACGAGCTCGGCCAGGAAGCTGTTGAAAACCGACACCACCTGCGCGACCTTCATGCCACGATACTACACCTGATGGGCCTTGATCACCGGCGGCTGACTTATTTCTACGGTGGCCTTCAGAACAAGCTTACCGGAGTGCAGGAAGCGAACGTTATTCGAGGCATTCTTGCCTGATGGAATTTCATTTCTTTTGATTTTCAATGTCTTGACCATTTCATTAATAATGAAATGATTCAAATGGTTCGGCGAGAAAATTACAAAAGATTACTTCCCGCCGGGCAATTCAGCCGGTTATGATTTTATTTCTCTCAGAAATTGTATCACCTGTGCGGATCAAGCCCGATGAATCAGTGGATCGAAGCGGAAAATCAAACAGATTACGATGTTTACAGCTCATCAGCCGGACCCTCGGGCAAATTGCCTTTGACGGAGGATATGCTGCGACACTGGCCGTCCGGCGATCTCTTTGGGCTTAGCCAGAACACTGGCATGGGCTGGAATCCCGACCTGGCTGCCGCCGATCCGTTTCTGATTCTCTCCACTCAGGGCGGCTTACGTGCCGACGATGGCCGCCCCGTTGCCCTTGGTTATCACACCGGTCACTGGGAAATCGGCCTTCTCGTTAAGGCCGCTGCAATTCGCCTTCAGGAAATGGGCAAGTTGCCCTTCGCGGCCGCTGTTTCTGACCCTTGTGATGGCCGAACTCAAGGTACGAGTGGCATGATGGACAGCCTGCCCTATCGAAATGACGCAGCCGTTGTCTTTCGCCGGCTCATCCGTTCGCTTCCAAGGCGAAAGGGCGTGCTTGGTGTGGCTACATGTGATAAAGGCCTGCCCGCCATGATGATGGCTCTGGCTGGCACTCATCACTTGCCTGGCGTGATCGTACCCGGCGGTGTCACTTTGCCGCCTGCTGCCGGAGAGGATGCCGGAAAAATTCAATCGATTGGTGCCCGCTTTACACATGGCGAAATTACGCTGGAGGAAGCCGCTGAGATGGGCTGCCGGGCCTGCGCCAGCCCAGGCGGTGGCTGCCAGTTTCTGGGCACGGCGGCCACAAGCCAGGTGGTGGCCGAAGCACTTGGCATGACGATTCCCCATGCAGCCCTTTGCCCCAGTGGCCAGCCGATCTGGCTCGATATGGCCCGACGTTCGGCGGCCGCACTTGTGAATCTGGCCAGCGCCGGCCTGAAAATGACCGATATCCTCACGAAAAAAGCACTTGAAAACGCCATGACTGTGCATGCAGCTTTCGGCGGGTCAACTAACCTGCTGTTGCACATTCCCGCGATTGCACATGCGGCTGGGCTGGATCGGCCGACAGTTGACGACTGGTCGAGAATTAATCGACGAGTCCCTCGTCTTGTGAGTGTTTTACCGAATGGGCCCTGGTATCATCCCACCGTTCGGGCCTTTCTGGCCGGAGGTGTGCCCGAAGTCATGCTTCATCTAAGAAACATGGGTCTTTTGCATCTGGATGCCGTTACGGTGACGGGTCTCAGCGTTGGGCAACTGCTTGAACAGTGGGAAAGCTCTGACAGACGCCAAGTATTGCGGAATCAGCTTAGAAAAAACGACGGAGTGGATCCTGATCAGGTCATTCTGAGTGCTGAAGCAGCCCGGGCCGCTGGGCTGACGAGTACTGTCTGTTTTCCATCAGGGAATCTGGCTCCGGAAGGCTCGGTGATCAAATCAACGGCGATTGACCCAACGGTTGTCGATGCCGATGGCGTTTATCGAAAAACCGGGCCGGCACGGGTTTTTACGAGAGAACGTGATGCCATTGCGGCGATTAAGGGAATTACTGAAAATCCAATCAGGCCGGGTGATATTATTGTATTAATTGGCCGTGGACCGATGGGGGCGGGCATGGAGGAAATTTATCAAATTACATCGGCCCTGAAGCACTTAAGCTGGGGCAAGGAAGTGGCGGTGATAACAGACGCCCGATTTTCAGGCGTTTCAACCGGGGCCTGTATCGGGCATGTCGGGCCCGAAGCATTGGCCGGCGGGCCGATTTCAAAAGTGCGAGATGGTGATCTGATTCAAATTGAAATAGACCGTAATGAACTTTCAGGCAGCATGAATTTGATCGGTTCGGCCGATTCATCAGAAAAATCAATTGAAATCGGCGACCGCCTGATTGCATTAAGGCAAGCTCATTCGCAACTGAGCGCAGACCCTGAGATTCATGATGATACGCGGCTTTGGGCAGCGCTGCAGGCCGCCAGTGGTGGCACTTGGGGCGGATGTGTTTTTGATGTGGATACCATCATTCAAAAGCTGCAAGCCAAATGATTGGTTTCATCGTGAAATATCGGTCTGTCATGAAAATTAATCGGGTGGATTAAAATTCAGCCGACTCTTCATAAAAACTGCCTTCTGACTGGCCTGGCATAAAAATAACTCTCGGTGAAATGCCATCGACGCGTTGACGAAGTGACAGGTAAAGTGCTCCGGCAAATGCAAATTCAAATGCAATCGGCCAGCAGGCAGCCAGGCCGCCAATTGTATTAATCCAGGTTTCAATGGGGTCGCTTGATACGATCAAATGATTCCATGGGGCCGGCAGAATGGCAGTCCACGACGGTAAATCGCTTTGAAAGAGCGAATTTCCGGCTTTTAAAATGCAAACAATCGCCCATGTCATTTTATGGACGACAAGCCAGGTGATAGCCTGCACGATGACGCCGATTTTAAAACTCCAGAGCCAGCTCACTGGCGCCTGAAAAAGATAGGTTTGCGAACGACTCAGGGCGTCGAATGAGTCTTCCGCCTCGGCCATGGCGGCCCCGAGTGATAAAGGCCATCCTAGCACCAGCCCAACCATTGAGGTGGCAATAAATACGCTGAGAATTGCGGAAATTGGTACAAAAATCCAGCCAAGTGGTTTGCCAATGACAGGAATTGATTGTGCCAGACCCATCAGAAGTATGGCTGTGAAAAAAACCAGGCTTGTCAAAAATAAGGTGAGCACTGGGCCCCAGATCGCTGACCGGTGAACCCACGCAAATGCAATCGAAGATTTTATCCCTGGAATCGGGCGGTTCGCCATGCGTGTGATTGCAATTCGGCAAATGGCTGCGCCAATGATTCCCCAGAAAAAAACAGTAAAGAGAATGCCAATAAATGCCTGAATCATCTCAATTCGATTATTGGCTTCAAGCAATTTCAAAAATGGGGCAACGAGCCCCAGCGGCCCAAGCCATGCTTTTTCAGCGAAATCTCGCATTGATTCAGGCAAAAGATCCCAACTCTGCGCTGTCCAGCTCCGAGCTGTTACATGACGTTCAATTTTAAGCAGGTCCATGATCGGACGGTCAATGAATATTCCAGCCGCCAGCAAAATCCAGACTCTTGGCAATAACGATGCCCTTACTGCCGACACAGCAAGCCCCAAAGCCGTTTCTGTCAGACGATTTTCGAATAATTCTTCTGGCATTTTATGACACCGATTGTTTTGATTTATTGATCATTGCAATAAAGGCATTCGACATGCCAGAATTGTTGATGATTCATCTCCAATTTGTCTGACTTCAATTTCTCCAAGCGATGCCGGCAGAAGAACTGTTGTCCCGGCTCCCTTGGCGGCTTCGAAAGGAGAAATTTGAATTTTACCTTTCAGCACGATCATGATTGTGAATTGCATTTTATCACGATCGCCCAGCCGGATCTTGTTTTTAAATTGCAAACGATCAATTTCAAAGTAGGGGCAGGTCGTTAATCGTTCATGCAAGCAGGTTGAATCGTTGGTCGGCAAAATAACGGGCACCACAGGGCCAACAGGGCCTCGATTGAAATCCGTTGCCAGCATCGTCTCTTTCAAATGCAATGGCCTCGGCTTGCCATCGGCCCCTACCCTGCCCCAGTCGTCCACCCGAAACGTAGCGTCCGACATCTGTTGAATTTCTGCCAGCACAATGCCCGCACCAATCGCATGAACAGTGCCGGCGGGAATCATTATGCAATCGCCTGGGCAGGGTTCAAACCAGTGAACCAAATCCGGCACCGTTTGATGATCAATGGCCGACTGAAATCTTTCGCGAGTCACGCCAGGCTTCAGGCCTGCATAAATTCGGCTGCCAGGCTCGGCATGCAAGATAACCCAGGCTTCATTCTTACCATTGTCATTCACGAGCTGTCTGGCCAGCGAGTCATCCGGATGCACTTGTAGCGAAAGTACCTGATGGGCATCAAGGAATTTAATGAGCAGAGGAAATTGATTGTATTTCGCCGCCACTGCCGGGCCGAGCAAATCATTCGGGAAGTTATGGACGAGTTCTGCAAGCGACTTGCCGGCCAGCGAAACTGGCTGGGCAACGACCGACTGGCCATTCGGATGATCAGCAATCTCCCAGCTTTCGGCATAATCAGGTTCGGGGCCAAGCCTCTTACCCAGAAGTGTTTCCAGCCGACGACCGCCCCATAATATGCGTTTCAGGACAGGTTCAAAAATCAAGGGTGTTGAAATGGGTGATGTCATCATGACGTGCGGCACTTGCTTCCTTCGGGGTCAATCCATCCATTGGCCCACATTTTAACAGCCTTCAACTGCAAACGCCATCTATACTAAGCGAAACGGATCGTTCAGGCAGGTTGTCAAGATTATCATCAAAGTGCATAATATGTATATGAAATGTCGTGTATCTATCGATCATTCGCAACGGATGATACTGGAGATTGATCAGTGAAAAATACGGTGATGAAGCTGTTGTTCTCACTGGTGCTTATTGCATCGTGTCAGAGCTTGCAGGCTTGCCCAAACTGTAAGGATGGCATAGCTCATTATGATGCCACGCATGGCAGGGCAGGCACCTCTACCAATGGCCTTCAAAAAGGTTTCAATTACAGTATTATTTTGATGCTTGGCGTCCCGCTGGGCATGGTGGGAACAGGCGGCTACTACCTCAGGAAGCTATCTCGCGAAGGCCGTCTGCCCGAACTTTGATAGTAAGCGACTATTGGCGTGGCGGCTTGCCTGAAATGGATTTGTCAAAATGTTACATCTGCCGCCGCTCAAAAATACGCCTGATAAGCTGGCATTTGATGGCTTTGAGCTGATTTTCCTGGGCTGTGGCACCTCCACGGGTGTGCCAATGATTGGCTGCGATTGTGCAGTCTGCCATTCCACAGACCAGCGAAATCATCGCACCCGGCCGAGTGTTCTGGTTCGTACACCCGTTGGTAATATTTTGTTTGACACGTCGCCTGAAATGAGGCTCCAGATCATTCGCGAGCGGCCGGGACCGGTGCATGCCATCGTCTATACGCATGGCCATGCCGACCACCTCTTCGGCCTTGACGATTCGCGGCTTTTCGCCCGTCAGTTAAATGGCCATCCTGTGCCGATTTATTGCGAAGCTGATGTGGAAGCCTTGATTCGCACCGTATTTGCCTATGCCTTTGTGGATGAATCCAAACGCCACCCATCAGGTGGTGTGCCTCGTCTGAATTTTCATAATATTCTTCCAAATCAGCCTTTTGAAGTCCTCGGTTATGAAATTCAGCCAATGCGGCTTGATCATGGCAAATTCAAGGTGCTGGGCTTTCGTATGGGCGATCTGGCCTATTGTACAGATGTTAATCATATTCCTGAAGAAGCCTGGGCCCAGCTTCAAAATTTGGACGTGCTAATTCTTGACGCCCTGCGATTTGACAAACATCCCACTCATTTCAGCCTGGCCGAAGCGCTTGATGTGATTGAAAAACTCAGGCCAGAGCGAGCTTATCTTACGCATTTGTCGCATTTTCTCGAGTATCAGGAAGTGTCAAAGATCCTGCCGCCTAATGTAGAATTGGCATACGACGGCCTGCGTGTGAGCTGGGCAGGCATGCAGCAGAAATTGATCACTGAAATTCATCAGAATCAGGCTTGAGACTTATGAGCGAAGCCCTTTTGCCCGATTGGGAAAAACGATTTGAATTACGGGCTGGGGCTTTGGCCGAGGCTGAAAAAAAAGCTCTTTCTGAACAGATTTCTCAGGTTGATTGGGCACAGGTGGCTGAACTTGTTCATGAACACGTCGTCGGCCAGATCGATTCGGGTTCGAAAATCGATCTTGGTCATATCAAACCTGCTGAATTTGTGCCGATTCCAACGTCTGAAAATGAGATTCAAGCACGGAAAAAGGCGGCTGAAGTCGGGGAATCGCTTTTGCATCGGGGCGAAGTCGGCGTGATGATTGTGGCCGGTGGCCAGGGCTCCCGGCTCGGTTTTGACGGCCCCAAGGGCACTTACCCGATTGGCTCCATAACTGGTTTCAGCCTCTTTTATTTTCATGCCCGCAAAGTGCTTGCACTCTCCCGGCGGTATGGCCGACCATTGCCCTTGCTGGTCATGACGAGCGCTGAAAACGACGAAGCCACGCGTGTTTATTTTGAAGAGCATGGTTTTTTTGGTCTCGACCCTGATCAAGTCCGATTTTTCAGGCAGGGGCAAATGCCGGCGGTTGACCGCCACACTGGCGAGCCGATCTTTGCCGAACCGGCTCGGCTGGCTCTTTCGCCAGATGGTCATGGCGGAGCGCTTTATGCTCTGGCCCGGAAGGATGCACTGGACGGCCTTTCGGCACTTGATTGGGTCGAAAATCGTGGTGTCAAGAGACTTTTTTACTATCAGGTAGATAACCCGATGGTTGTGGTGGCCGACCCCTCCTTTCTAGGCCTTCATGCAGAGAATCAGGCGGATGTCAGTTTTAAGGTTGTTGCCAAACAATTTCCGGAAGAAAAGGTCGGAGTGGTTTGTGCGGATGAATCCGGCAGGAAACTGGTGATTGAATATTCGGATCTGCCTTCGGAATTGGCCCAAAAGCGAGAGGCGAGTGGTCGTCTGGCTTATCGTGCCGGGTCAATCGCAGTCCATCTTTTTGAGACATCGTTTCTTCGCAGGTTAGCCTCAGGCGAAACACGACTGCCCTTTCACAAGGCACTCAAAAAAGTGCCCTACTGGGATTTTTCAGCCAACCGGCAGGTGCTCCCGACCGAGCCAAACGCCATCAAGTTTGAGGCCTTTATTTTCGACACTCTGCCGATGGCCGACCGATCAATGATTGTCGAGACAGACCGTTCCGCCGAATTCGAGCCACTCAAAAATGCTGAAGGGCCTGATTCGCCCGACACTGTCCGAGCCGCCATGAGCCTGGCCGCCGCGAAAGTCTTGATCAACGCAGGTTTTGAAATCGAACTCGACCCTTCTGGCCGCCCAGTGCAGACAATTGAGCTGGATCCAGCGATGGCCGATCAAACCGATCTGATTCGACAAAAATATCCGCGAGGTCTTGGCTCTGGGCCGTTCGTTCTGATTCGCGAATAATCATCCCGGCCAGAATGGTCGCCAAACACTTTATTTGAAGAGTGGTGTGGCCCGTAAGCGTCGCCCCATTTCGCAAACGGCGTCGATCATGTTAAGCGAAGCATCAGGCCAGATCGTCCACGACGAACGATAGCCCATCTCTTCGACAATTTCTCCTACACCTTCCCAGTTTACGGTTTTGCCCCGACCGAGATTCCCCAGCCCCATAAATTCGGGGTCGGTCGCATAAAGAATACGCGCCAGGTCGTGCCCTTCAGTAGCGATTTTTTCCAGATTCTGGCCAGAAAGCAGGAGTCGGCCCGGATCGATCGCAAAAGCCAGTGATGGGTGCGCAAGTGTCTTTAATAGCTCGAGATGAGGTAAAGCAGGCTCGATGCCCGGCTCAATCACGATTGTTACTCCGACATGGGCTGCCAGATCGGCCAGTTGTCGCAGATGGAGTGTAAAAAGAGAGTCCGAAGCATTTTCTAATGGTGCCGGGCCAGGAGCGAGGCTAACCATCGTATTGCCAAGCTCATAGGCCAGGTTCATGGCTTCGGCCAGGCGGGCAATTCGCTGATCCCAGTCTTGCTTTTCTGTGATCGACCGACGCATGGGCAAGGCGATAGAAACCGGTTTAAGCCCGGCGGATCGCAACAGTGCCCGAATCTCCCGGCGGCCGGTCTGGCTCAGTTCTCGGGGTGCAAGCGGGCCAATGGCTTCAAGGATAACGCCGCCAAGGCCGTTTTCAGCAAGCGATTGCACACTGGCGCGAAAGTCCCAGCCGGGCGAAAGTCGAACGGAGAGCTGGCTGCGTGTGATCAATTTTCAATCTTTCCGGAGAGCATTCGTTTTTTTGGCCCGGGCATCATCAGGTGGTCAATCGCCGGGCCACAATCTAAGATAATAGAGATAAGGCGTGGGGAATCAATACCCGTGGCGACCAGACATACGGAAAAAACATTGATTTCCCGATCAATTCAAGCCAATCAAGCGATCATTTCAGGCGAATCTTGCCGCGATCGAACACGTGATCTGCAATGGATCTGCGAGCCACTTGATTTTTCAATTGAGACGATCCGCCAGACGGTCGCCCGGCTCAAAAAACCAGTCATTCTTGAAAGCACGCTGGCAGATGCGGCCACAAGCCGGTGGTCGATTTTCGCGGCAGATCCAATCGAAACGCTGGTGATCCGCAATGACCGGGCCATGGTCACTTCCGAGTTTGAAAAGCAGCTCATCGCCTTGAAGCCACGTCAATCAGACCTTAACTCGGCCGGAATTACTGCAATTCAATTGCTGAAGCTTTGGTTTAAACGATGGTTATGGCCTTACGAAACGGGCGATTTCCCGCTCGCTGCCCCCTTTCGTGGCGGCTTGCTTGGCTGGGTAGGTTATGATTTCGGCTGGCAACTGGAAAAGCTGCCACGTCTGATACCCGATCGCGATAGCTGGGACGACCTTCGACTGGGCGTTTACGACACTTTTATCTGCTACGATCACAAACACCATCGCGCAACGCTACTTGCATGCGACATGGCTCATGCCAGCCAGCATCGCAACCCAGCTTCGCAGCGAATCAAAAGTTGGCAGAATGAGCTGGAATGGACGAGCCAAAATCCCAGAAATAGCAGATGGAATGCCCTTACAGTGAAACCGGTTTTGAGCCGGGATGCCTATGAACAAAAGATCTGTCGGGTGCTCGACTACCTCGCTGCCGGCGATATCTTTCAGGCCAATTTCACGCACCGTTTTGAAGCCGATGGCCCGGGCGATCCGCTTGCTCTTTATTCACGGCTGGCCCAAATCAGCCCTGCCCCCTTCGCAGCCTATCTTCAATGGCATGATCGTGCAATTATAAGCTCAAGCCCTGAATGGTTTTATCGAGTGGATGGCCGGCGAGTGCTGACTCGGCCGATCAAAGGCACAAGGCCTCGCGGCAGCACGTTGGAAGCTGATGCGGCCAATCGCGCGGAACTCCTTTCAAGCACGAAGGATCGAGCTGAACTGACGATGATTGTTGACTTGGAACGTAACGACCTGGGCCGGGTGGCCGAATTTGGCTCGGTGCGAGTCAATGAAGCGATGAAGTTGGAAAGTTACGCCCAGGTTCATCACCTCGTCGCTGAGATCGAGGCCAGGCTCCGCAAGGATCAGGACGAAATCGACCTTCTTGCTGCCATGTTTCCCGGTGGCTCCATCACAGGCGCACCCAAAATTCGGGCCATGGAGATCATCGAAGAACTGGAGACTCACCGCCGTGGGCCTTACACCGGCTCAATTGGTTATATTTCGCTCGACGGTAACTCAGCCTGGAATATCGCGATTCGAACGATCGTAAAGAATAGCGATTTATGGAGTTATAACGTCGGTGGCGGTATCGTGATTGACAGCGACCCCGGCGAAGAATATGAAGAAACCCTGACGAAGGGCCGCGGGATGAGGCAGGCGATTGAGGGTGCAACCAATGCCTGATTCACTTTCACACACCCTTGCTTGGATTAATGGTAATATCAAGCATTTAAAAGACTTAAATGTATCTGCTGAAGATGCTTCGCTGGAGCATGGCCTGGGGCTGTTTGAATCCATGCGGGCCAATCAAGGTCATATTCCATTATTTTCTAAACACTTGCATCGGCTGAAATGCTCAGCTCTTGAATTGCGATTAAGACTGGATGCGGCCAAACTTCCAGATCCTGATGAAATGAGAGAACTTCTTGCAAAGGCAGGGCTTGCAAATGATCAGGCCCGGCTTCGGATGGTTCTCACTGGGGGCTGCGCTGGCGAGCCCGGCCAACTTTGGGTTTCTGCCCATCCATTAGGCGATTATCCGCTGAATCGTCTCTCTCTTTCCTCAGATTTCTGGCCAGTTGACGATCGCGACGAACTTGTTCGTTACAAA
>JBILGL010000306.1:0-5600 GCA_044351075.1 Isosphaeraceae bacterium
AGTGGCTGAAAAAGCCCTGCGGGTTGGGCCAGGCAAGATTTTGTAAAAAGAAGCTGTAAGTTGCAATTTTTTGCAGAGGTTGATCGGTATTGGCCAGAAAGGTTTGGTCTAAAATGCAATAAAGGAAAAGAAAGAGATAATAATTGGGCAGAGTGCGAAAAAACCGTCGCTTGAGGAAGTTTTTTATTTCATTTCGATCGATTTTCTGGCGTTTTTCCAGCATACGAATGATAACGCCGCCGACCAGAAAACCACTTAATACAAAAAAAAGCTCAACACCCGCCACGCCCAGCATTTCGAGCGAATTAAATGTGTGTGCCAGCAAAACAAATGAAATCGCTGTGGCCCGAATCAGATCCATGCCGAAATTGCGGGCTGGGTTGCGATGCGCTTCATCGCTTGGTAATTGCGGATCTTTCATTTCATCGCCCGCTCTTTCGGACACAACGATCCACTATAAAAAAAGGGATCTGCATTAACAGATCCCCTTTCAGAAAGTTGCAGGCATCAGCCACGATCAAAATCAGACGAGCCTTCTGGCGGCCCGAACCGATGCAATTTTCAGCGGTGTGATCGTCACGGGCACCATGCCGTAAAAGTTTGAAGGCGAGCCGATATTGCCGCCATCAAGGAAAGAACCCGTGGCACTCTGGACGGATGTCTTTGTCACGCCCAGCACCGAAATTCTCATGTTTCTGACATTAAACCAGCGTGGGGTGTAAGGCGTCAGCAATACAGCATTTGATGCAGCCATGTAAACGGCCGAAAGCGCGCCCACTGTGCGGTCGTCGCGGGTGTCAAACCTTCGGTCGCGGCCGGGATTCACAAAATAGTAATTTGTGGCGGCTGATGTGGAAGTCGGGTCCATCGCCCCGCTGAATGTGACCAGCACTTTCATTCGGCCAGCATCCATCACACGCTGAACGGAAAGAACCTGAGGCCCTGGGCCCGCATTCGTCGAGCCACCCGTGCTTCCGCCCGTCGAGCCACCCGTGCTGCCGCCTGTCGAGCCACCCGTGCTGCCGCCGGTCGAGCCACCCGTGCTGCCGCCAGTGCTGCCGCCGGAGTTGCTGCCCGACGAACCACCTGACGAACTGCTTGCGGCATTAACCGTCAGTGTGGCAGAGGCTTGGTTATTGTCGGGCTGGACGTCGGTTTCTGTCAGGGTGATGCCCGCATCAACATTAAACGTGCCGAGAGACGAAGCGATATAGGTTACGGAAACGGTTTGTGTCTGGCCGACCAGCAGTGAAGCAAAGGTCGTTGTCACCTGATTATTGGTGATCGTCAGGCCAGCGGGTGTTGTGCCGGTAATCTTAAAACCAAGCGGCAGGGTGAGCGTGACCAGCACATTCGTAGCATTGCTCGGCCCGGCATTGGTGATTGTGGCCGTGGCCGTGGTTGATGCATTCAGGGCCACGGTTGATGGGTTTAGCGTCAGGGCGACCGAGGCGTCCGTCGGTGCGGCCTTAACCTGCACGAAGCCACTGATTTCCGAGGTGTTGCCGTTTGAGTCGCTGGCAACGCTCGTCACTTTTTCATTGATGGCCAGCGGATAGGTTGTCACGAAGGTGAACGAGGCGACACCATCTGCGTCGGTCGTTACAGGGATGAAGCCAAGGTAGCTTCTGCCCTGGGCCGGCGAAAGGCTGAGACTGGACGGATTGGTGTAAAGCTGAATATTAATGACGGTGTTGGGCGTGCCTTCATAGGTGCCGGTGATCGTCGTTTTGGTGGCGTCTGAAAGGGCAGATGTCACCGTCGGGTAATTAATATTGAAATTGGCGCCGAGGTCGCTGTCCATATCGTCATTGGTGGTCTGGCCATCGTAGGTCAGGTCAATGCCAAGCTTCGTATTGTTGTAATATTCGTTGGCATAGAGGGCGTTATAATTGCCCGAGAGGATGGCGACACCGTTGTCTTTATTGGTGTCAAACAGATTCTGCTGAATCAAATTACCGGCAGCATTGTTGCCGATATAGACACCATTGGCGGCGTTGCCCAAATCGGTGGCCTGAATGATAATGCCGTCGGTGTTATAGACGCGTTCGACCCAGCCGATTTTATTATTAACGACCTGATTCTGGAAGCCGGAAGGCGGGTTGCCTGAGGTATCGGATGGGCCCCAGATGACCACCCCGTTGCGACCATTGGCGCCGATGAAGTTGGCCCCGGCCGGGAATTTCAGATAATTACCGGGCTGGCCGACCGGATTTCCCGTCGATGCTGTCTGCACACCGACAAGGATATTTGTCGAATTGGTGATATTAATCCCATCCTGACCGTTGCTGAGCGCCACTTTGCCGGTGAGGTCGACACCGATGTCAGAGCCTTGAACGGCACCGCCCACGACATTGATCAGCGAAATGCCGTTGGAGCCATTACCGGAAATCACGTTAAACGTGCCGGGCGTGGTGCCACCGATCTGAACATTGAAAGAGTCGCGGGCTGTGATACCGGCATAGCAATTCGGCATGGCCATCATGCCGGTTGTGTCCGCCCCGACATGCACACCCTGAATGACCACATTGCTGGAATTGATCACATCAATCCCATTGCCGCTGAAATGGCCAATGGCCAGGCCCTTGATGGTCGTGGTCGGGGCATTGGTGTCAGTATTGCCGGTATTGATCACAAAGCCGCTGATATTGGGCGTAGGGGTAAAGTAAAAAGGCGGGTTTGTGTCAACGTTCCCAATGAATTTGCCGGTAATTTGAATGACCGGGAGAGGGGCAGCCGTGTCATAGCCAGGCTGGGATGTGCCATCGATGGTGACCGGATTAGTGATCGTGGGCAGGGCTTCGTTCAGGTCAATCTGGTAAGGTGTAACGCCTGCAATGGAAAAATTGATTGTATCGGGCGTGGCATCAAGATTTGCCTGAGTGATGGCCCAGGCGAGCGTGCCGGGGGCGGTTTTGTCGCTGCCGGTGTTGGTCACCACGAAGGTGGCGAGCAATTCTCGCTGGTCGAGCGTTTCCACGCTGCCGCACCATTGGCGCTGGGCGCGACGTGTGACCCGGCTGGCCTGAGCTGACCATGGACTCTTGCGATGGTTCATCGGATTCGTCACTCCCGCTTGACGTGATGGCTATAAGTCAGCCGATCACAAGCATTTGGCTCTATTGATTCTGTACCATTGATCACACTCCATCCATGACGACAACGCAGACTCGGCGCGCAATCCCTGCCGATATTGATACAACCAATCTACCCCATTGTTGTATCTTGTCAAAATTGCCCAGATGAATTGACTGTGCATCAATGCATGCATGTATGCATTGTATCAAGAAAATCAGATGAGGGTCAAGCTGTTTGAAGAAAAATGATTAAGGTAGTAATAGATATGCGCCGATGGTTTTTCATTCTTGCACCCATTGCCATCAGCTTCTTGATTTAGTTCCAATCCTCGTCTCAAATAGATTCATTCTCCAAGCCTATTTCTCATGAGAGACACGCCCATGAACCGCTTTTTCCATACCGCTTTGATTGCCGGCCTTTTGCTGATCAGTGACGGCCGGGCACGGGCTGAGCAGTTTGTCCTTTTTGACGTCACTTTCAATTACACCAAGGACGATGCTGATAACTCCAAGCCGAGCAAGTCTCACTACTATGTAAAAGGTGATCTGATCAACAAGGATCGCCCGAAAGACTGGACATCGCCGGTCGATTATCGCAACGGCACCGCTCACATTCGGCTGGAGGTGCTTGACAAGCCCGCCGGCAGCGCCCCAACGACATGGACAATCTGCTACATCCCCAACAAAGGTCAGGGCAACGGCTATGGCTGCATGAGCGCTGGCATCTATCGCGAGGCGGGCGTTTACGAACGCGACGTGCCGATGACCGAGTTCTGGGAAAACAAGTCGATCATCTGGGAACAGGGCATCAAGCAGATGGATCTGGTGATCAAGGACGACAGCGGCGGCCAGGGGCACGCACACAAGCGTAAGGATGCCGAGCGATTCTTCCCGACACGCGTGCGAATGACTGTGGTGCAAGTCTCGGCCGGCTCAAAATACGACCCCAAACTGGTGCCCGGCTTGCCCTCCCCAGCGGCCGCAAAGCCGTAATCAGTGGAATTCTCAGGGAAAAGAGAACACACAGCCTGCCCGCGCGCCCATTTGAGCAAGTTTCCGTTTTCTGAAATTCATCAGGCTTGATGATCGGAAGTGCTGACGCTTCGGCGGGCGTGAGTCGTTTGACCTTGAGATGCTCGATTCGATCAAGCAGCCGCAGCGGGTGTGGGATCAGGTTGACCAGAGCCTCCAACAACTGAAGGTTCCGCCACGGGTGCCGGTTAAGGATTTTGTGAAATAAGCCGGGCGGATTCATGACGGAAGTCAAACACCGCCCGCCTCTTCACTCGATTTTTCCGCAAGGCCATTTCTTCTCGATAAAGAATTAAACAGCGATTGTTTGCAGGTCTGTTAAAATCGAATTTGACTCAGTTAAGCGAATGAATCGTGCGTTTCGCCCTTTTTTATCAACTTGGAAAAATCAAACACGAATAAGGTCAGGCTAACCCGAAGCGCTAGCTTTGAAGTTGCGATTTTTGAATTGTCGTTTTGACGAAATCCTAAGATACGCTGCGATTTGATCCGTTAAGGAAAATCAATAAAAAGATCGGTGGTTTACATGGCCGGAGGCCATAAATATTCATAGTCGGCTCCTCTGGAGCCCAATAATACAATGCCTATTCTTTATCTATGGCCGGAGGCCATATCTATTCATAGACGGCTCCTCTGGAGCCGCAAAGAAAACAGATTCAGCTAAATGCGCAACTTCAAAGCTAGCGCTTCGGGTTAGCCTTGTTTTTAGTAATGTAGGCTGGGAAAAGTCCCAAAGGTCGTGTCAACTCCGATTTTCTATCTGAATTGTGTTTAGTCTCTTTTTACTCTAATGAACAAACTCTTTTCAGTGCAAAAAAGCAAAGAAAAATCGGGTGCCCGGCGCGGTATTGCCGGGCCACCCATCAGGCATTTAGTCAGACGCCACGAGCCTTGCGGCGGCGGGCCACAAAAGCCATTACACCCGTGGCAATGGCAGCCAGGGCATAAGTCGATGGCTCAGGAACAGTGACAGACTTGAAGGCGAGGGAGTTGGGCCTTGCTGTCCCTACGCTCCAGGAAGTGAGAAATGCACCTGACGAATTGTATTTGCTGATGGTACGACCACCTAGATTCGCCGCGTAGAGGTTGCCCAAGGAATCGAACGCCAAGCCGCGTGGGGAGTTCAGATTCGAGGTGATATTGCTGACGTATGCACCCGACGCATTGAACTTGCTAATGGTGTCACCATTTTGATTCGAGGCATAGAGGTTACCCGAGGAATCAAACGCCAGACCTACTGGTAAGTTCAGATTTGAGCTGATATTGCTAACGTATGCACCTGATGCATTGAACTTGCTGATGGTACTATCACCTAGATTCGCCGCGTAGAGGTTACCCGATGCATCAAACGCCAGACCATACGTGGAGTTCAGATTTCCAGTGATATTGCTGACGTAAGCACCCGACGCATTGAACTTGCTGATGGTACCGGTGTTGGGATCCGCGGCGTAAAGGTTACCCGATGCATCAAACGCCAGACCTGTTGGGCCG
>JBILGL010000307.1:0-5592 GCA_044351075.1 Isosphaeraceae bacterium
GAGCTTTGTGATGTCGCTGGAAACCAGCTGAGAATTGGCCAGCGCGTCATTTGGGGGGTGGCGGCAAGCTGTGGTAATTGCATTTTCTGTCAGAATGAACTACCTCAAAAGTGCGTAAGCCTTATCAAATATGGTCATTGCCATCATAATGCTGGATCAATTCCTCGTGGTGGGCTGAGCCAGTTGGTTGAAATTGTGAAAGGTACACCTCTGGTTGCATTAAGCGACGAAATTCCTGCAGGAATTGCCTGTCTGGCGGCCTGTGCCGGGGCAACGGTGGCAGCGGCAATCAGGCTTTGTGGTGAATTTCATTTAAAATCAGTGGTTGTGACGGGTGGTGGGGTGCTTGGCGTTATTGCGTGCCGAATGGCGAAAAGCCTGGGTGCTAAGGTCGTAGTCTGCACCGAACCTGATATGAACCGGCGGACTCGGGCTCAGGAATTTGGTGCGGATCTGGCGATTGACCCAAGAGAAGATGATGCACATAACCAGATTAAATTAAAATGCAATGATGGCGCTGGGGCAGATTATGTTATGGAATTCAGTGGCTCAAATGCCGCCTTTGAAACTGGACTGGCTGTGCTTCGAACAGGGGGCACACTATTATTAGCCGGCGCGGTTTTTCCGTCAGGCTCAGTTGCAATTGAACCTGAGCAGATTATCAGGCGTATGTTGACGATCAGAGGGCTGCACAATTACTCTGCGGTAGATCTCCAATCCGCAGTTGCATTTCTGGAGTTGGAATCACGCACAAATCCGGCACTCTGGGCGAGTTTGATAGGAAAGCATTTTCCGCTTGAGAAAATTGAAACGGCATTTGACTGGGCCGCAAGTAATCCCGGCGTCAGGGCTGTGATTTCAATGATGGGCGACAAAAGCCAGTAATCTGTCAGGCGAAACAGCTCTAACATCAATTGGCGATAAACCATTTGCCAAAGCTTTTTCATTCCATTGTTGAAATGAAACCGGGTAATCATAACTTCTGACATGATCAATAATATTTTGCCTGTATTCATCAGTTAATTTAAGCCAGAAGTGACGAATCATGCTACATAATCGATCCGTATGATCATCCCGCGACTCATCCGCCAAATGAAATGATTCAAAAGCCAGAAAAACGCCACCGGGTCGAAGCCGTTTTTTGATCAGTTGAAATAATTCCGGAAGCCCTTCCATCCCCAGATGATGTGCCACCAGCCCTGAATAAATACAATCATATTGCATTTCTGTATGACGTAGAAATGCAAGATAATCCTGAGCAATCAATTCATGTTGCCCGGCGATTTTTTCGACAAACTGACTAGCCTCTCTCAGGGCTTCAGAGCTTGAATCAACCCCGGTATATTGGCACTTCGGAAAATCGGCAAGCACTTTCGTTGTGAATCGGGAATCGCCGCAGGCAAGGTCAAGGAAATGAAATGGCCGATTGAGACCAAATGATTGCAAAAGTTCAGTTTTCAATTCCTGCTCGGCAATGCTATGCCATAGGCAATCATGCTCAAGAATGGCCTGATAGGCCTTCCAGCCAGTTGTAAAGAGAATGAAATTCTGATTTTCCATGATTTTTGTTACTGATTGATCGCAGAATCCACTTTTGCAATAGTCCTGGAAGTCTTACCGTAGTATTCAATAGAGTTTTGATTTCAATGAATTGTGTACCATATCACGGTGTTTGCTGAATGACCGATCAACTGAATACTATTTTCCACACATGCCTTACAGAATACAATAGTTTTCTCGATTATATTTTATTGAGAACTATTCGTCTAATCAAATTCTGATATTATATCTAAAAAATGTTCTAGCTTTTTATTCAATTTGATATCAAATACATCGTTTTATGAGTTTCAGCAAACAAAATTATTTATATCAATTATCGGTCAGGATTGATTCAGTCAATTTTCAGGTGTATCAGAAAAAATCAATTTGATTCAAAAATATGATTTACCATCAAAATTGAGATAGGTGAAATTCAGTAATTGAGTATAGATCCGAGTGGCTTAATGCAATTTCAGCGATTGACTTTTGTACGCCGAATGATTTCGTCCGAAATCTGGGTGAGAGGCAAAATGGCATCCGCCAGATTGGCCCGGCTGACTTCGCCAGGCATCCCCCAAACGACAGAAGTCGCTTCATCCTGAGCAATCACGCGACCACCTGCATCAACGATATTACGCGAACCAGCCAGCCCATCCTTGCCCATGCCCGTGAGGACAACGCCCAGAAGATTCTCTCCATAAATTCTAGCAGCAGAACGAAATAGCACATCGGCCGCAGGGCGGCATGAATTCTCGGGTGCGTCTTGATTTAAAAGTACCACCACGCCACGATCGCGATTCATTTCAACCAGCATGTGATAATCACCAGGAGCAATTAAAACCTGTCCAGCCTTGGGCAAATCGCCCCTGCGGGCCTCATTAACAGCCAGTGGACTGATAGAATTGAGCCGTTCTGCCAGACTCTTCGTAAATTCTGGTGGCATGTGCTGAACAATCAAAACCGGAACAGGCAAATTACCAGGCAGCCTGGGGATCAATTCGGCCAGAGCATTTGGACCACCGGTGCTGGAGGCGATTACAATCATATCGACACGCTTGGGTGGGCTTGATCGCCTCCGATCGCGGTCAATATCCGATGGCGATTCCGTTGCGATCCGCTGAAAGCTGTTGCTTGTCTCTGTAGATTTCGCCAGAGCTGGTCGATTGAACCCGGATTTGGATTCTGGTGCCACTATCAAGCTGGATTTCGATTCTTCTGCGACAGCTTGATGGCTTGGCCGAGACCGGAGCATGGCCTGATACATGACCATTGCCCGCTTTCGAGATTGATGGGCGAGCTCGTCAAGAAAGGCTTCCATCGTCGTTGTAAGTCGAGGTCTGACAATATATTCCGAACGACCGATCACAATCAGGTCGTCTGGCAGTTTTCGCACAAAAAAGTCTGATGGTACGATCGAGAGTATCAGAATATCCGGAAATTTTTGGCGAATTTCACGCAGACAGCTCGTCGGGTCAGTACCATCCATGTCCAGGTCAAGAAGCACAAAATCAGCAGGTGAGCTCTCAAGTTTGGTGATTGCGTTTTGAGCGTTGCTCGATACGCCAGTCACCTGGATGTCGTCATATTTGTTGAATCGAGCTGAAAGTCCTTGTCTCACAAGCACTTCGTCGTCGATGATGAAAATTCGGCAGGGGGGCATTCTGGATCACCGAGACATCCGGATCTTTGTCAAATCTTTGGCGAGTATATCGTAAAAGCTGTTTTTTGACTCTACCGGTTTTGACATTCCATGAAAAAAGCTGGCAGATCCGTTGTCAAATTCCTTTTTTCATTGAATCACCATCATTCAGACCGCTATAATTTATTATTAAGCCTTCAGATGCCCTGCCTCCAGCATTTCCAAAGCCATGAAAAAAACTGCTGTATTCTTACAAAATATTTTGGCAATTGTATTAATCACTGCGTTTGCAGCGATTGGCTTTTCTGCGGATCAATCGACTGCAAAGCTCAAATTCAATCGCGATATCCGTCCACTTCTTTCCGACCGCTGCTTCACCTGCCATGGCCCTGATAAGAACGCCCGCAAGGCCGACCTTCGGCTCGACCGCCGAGACGATGCCGTCAAGGCCGGTGTGCTGGACCTGAACAAGCTCGACCAAAGCGAAATTCTGGCGAGGATCAATTCAACAGACCCCGACGAAATCATGCCGCCGCCCAAAATGAAAAAGCCGCTTTCCGCTGCCGAAAAGCAGAAAATGCGGGACTGGGTGATTCAGGGGGCCGAGTATGAGCCGCACTGGGCCTTTGTGAAGCTGCCTGAGAAAGTGGAAGTTCCAGCAGTTCATGAAGATAAATCATGGGTTAAAAACCCCCTTGATGCCTTCATCCTGCAGCGGCTTCAGGCCGAGAATCTCAAGCCGGCTGCCCCGGCAGACCGTGCCACCTGGCTTCGCCGAGTGACTTTTGACCTGACCGGCCTGCCCCCGTCTCTGGCAGATATCGACGCCTTTCTGGCCGACAACCGCTCGGAAGATATTGCCCGAAATGCTGTGCTGGACAAGCTTTTTGCTTCACCCGCCTATGGCGAGCGCATGGCCATGGACTGGCTGGATGTCGCCCGCTTTGCCGACACTTTCGGCTATCAGGCCGACCGCGACACCCACACCTGGCCTTGGCGAGACTGGCTGATCCGGGCTTTTTCAACAAATCTGCCATACGACAAGTTTCTAACCTGGCAGGTTGCTGGTGACCTACTGCCTAACCCTTCAAACGATCAGGTGTTAGCCACCGCCTTCAACCGCCTGCACCGGCAAACTAACGAAGGTGGCTCGATTGAAGAAGAATTTCGTGTCGAATATGTGTCGGACCGTGTGCGCACCCTTGGCACTGCGTTTCTTGGGCTTTCGCTCGAATGCTCTCGATGCCACGATCATAAATATGACCCGATCAGCCAGAAGGATTTTTACAGCCTCAGCGCGTTCTTTGCAAATATCGATGAACACGGTCTTTACAGCCATTTTACTGAAACCGCACCGACACCTGCTTTACCGCTTTATAAGGAGAATCAGGAAACGCGGCACAAGCAGCTTAAGGCTGAGATCAAGGCTGAGGAGACCAAACTGGCCAAATGGCTGGCTGATTTTAAATCAGATGGGAAAATCGCGGAAGCTGGCAAGCCGAAGCCGGATCATGAGTTTCGATTTGAGGATCTGAAGCCTGCGGGCGACTATAAGCCGGACAAAGGTCGGTCTGGAACCGGGCAATCGATTCGGTTTGGCGGCGACGACGCATTCACCTGCCAGAAAGTCGGTGCATTTGGTCGCACAACTCCTTTTACCATTGGGCTTTGGGTGAAGCCTGAAAAACATGTTCCGCGTTCGATCGTCCTGCATGCCAGCCGGGCGGCTGAAGATTCGGCCTATCGTGGCTATAGTCTTGTGCTGGATAACGGCTTGCCAGTGGTTTCGCTGATCCACTTCTGGCCGGGCGACGCGATTTCAATTCGCGGGCGAAGAGCGATTGATCTTCAGCAATGGTCTCAACTGACGATCACTTATGATGGCTCCAGCCATGCCTCTGGTCTGCATCTTTATGTGAACGGTGTGGAAGAGCCGGTGGATGTGGTTCGCGACCATTTGACGCGTGATATCCGACACAGGGCCGAGTGGGGCGATTCTGATGGCGGCAACGTCTGGCTGACGCTTGGGGCTCGCTTCCGCGACGTCGGTTTTCAGGGCGGCCAGATTGATGATCTAGAAGTATATAACCGCGAGCTCTCGCCGCTGGAAGTGGCTCATGCTGTGGGAGTTAAGGTTGAAGCGAGTGCCAGAGACATGGCACGGCATGCCCTGACTCAGGGCTCTGATTCAGCCACTAAAGCGATCACCGACAACCTCAAAAAACTGCGGGAAGAGGAGAATAACCTGATCGCCTCAGTGCCGCAGATCATGGTGATGAACGAATGGCCGGGCCCGCGCCGAAAAACGCATGTTCTTCACCGTGGGGAATATACATCACCAAGAGAGGAAGTTGCACCGGGCGTTCCTTCGGCGATTTTCCCGATGGATTCTTCACTTCCGCCAAATCGGTTGG
>JBILGL010000308.1:0-5580 GCA_044351075.1 Isosphaeraceae bacterium
TGAGTGCTTCGTTCCTGAAGATTTTGTCGCCTATCAGAAGAAGTCGGGCGAGCAGGGCGAGGGCTACAAGGAAGTTTACCGGATGGGCTTCTGAGCGCGACACGATCGGTCGATTTGGAAATCAGATCGCCTGAAGGTGATCTGCTGCCATTTCTTCCGACATCTTTCACTATTTCTGGCAGGAACGCCTGAAATTTGTTAAGATCCTGTTGTTGCTGAAGATAAATAGCAGTTCAGGTGCTGATGGGCATGTCCAGAGAGATTGCGGAAGCCACTGGTTTCTGGAAAGAGACGATTGAGCACCAATTGCTCAAGCCTGAGCAGCTTGAGCAATGCCTATCGGAAATTCCGGAAGAAAAGCGGACGCCCGATAAAATCGAAAACCGCCTGGCCAGAGTCGCGATTCATCATAAATTTCTGACGCTCTGGCAAGCCCAGCGCATTCTTACCCGGCGCACGGCCAGCCTGTTTATCGACAAATATCAGCTTATTGATTCGCTGGGGCAGGGCGGCATGGGCCGGGTTTTTCTGGCCAGGGACCGTCGTCTGAACCGCCTCGTGGCCATTAAGGTATTAAACCCGGACAGGGCGAATCATGAGCGGTCGCTGGCTCGCTTTGAGCGTGAGGCTCTGGTGGGCGGGCAATTACAGCATGAAAATCTGGTCAGAATTTACGATGTCGGGGTGTTCAATAACTCGCCTTATCTGGTGATGGAATATATTGAGGGGCCGACCGTTTCCGAGCTGATTGAAAAGAACGGCCGCATGGATGTGGCACAGGCTGCCCGGATTGGGCGGGATGTGGTGCTTGGGCTGGGGCATCTGGCAGATAAAAAGATGGTTCACCGCGACGTGAACCCGCGAAATATTTTGATTAATCAGGAAGGCAAGGCCAAGCTGACGGACCTTGGGCTGGCGATTTTTGAAGAGCAGCTTGGCCAGGTCACGAGCGAAGGCTCAACAGTCGGCACTTTCGACTATATATCGCCGGAGCAGGCAAGAAGCTCGCGTGGGGTGGACATTCGGAGTGATTTTTATTCGCTGGGATGTTCGCTTTATCAGATGGTCAGTGGGCAGGTGCCGTTTCCGGCAGGCAGCTTGCCGGAGAAGATCTTCGCCCATCAGGCACGCGAGCCGGAAAAGCTGGAAAAACTGGTGCCGGGGATTGACCGGGCAATGGTACGCATTATCAGCCGGTGCATGAATAAAAAGCCGGAGGACCGGTATCAGAATGCAGCCGAGCTGGTGGATCTGCTGGGGCGGCTGACGACGCCCGATTCACCGTTTAAGCCGATTGACCTGCTTCGCAGCGGCACAGGGGAATTGCCCTCGGCGGCGAATTTGCCAAATATCAATTCGAACGACCCGAATTTGGCGAATAAGGCGGTTGCCAATGCACGCGAAGTTTCGTGGCATGGAGAAAATGAGCCATCGCCTGAGGCTCAGCTAAACTCTGATGCCGACGCAGTCAAGATTGATCTTGGCAATGATTCGCTTGAGCTTACGAAACGAGACGCACATCGCAGTTCGGCGGACCGATCTTCTGAGTATTCCCGTAGCCCGCTGGTTGGTATTGGTGTGGCGGCGGCTGTGATACTGGTGCTTGTTTTGATGGTGACAAGTGGCCGCGGAAAATCGAAAAGGCCATCTGCAATGCCAAAGCCCGGTGTAGAATCGGGCAAAGTCGTGGATTCAGCTGCCGAAAAAAATACTCCGGTTGTGGCTTCACAAAATGTGTCAAATAAAGTTCCGGGTATTGTTGTCAAATATGCGGATGGCTCGGAAGCCCCGTGTGGCACACTGACAGAAGCTTTGCGCAAGGCTTCTGGGCAGAATGTTGAGATTCTGCTTCATAGCGACGACCAGGCGATCGTCTGGCAGGTGCTGGACAATTCCCCAATTGTGGGGCCGAAGCTGGTGATTCGCAGCCGCGATGGTGAAATCACGAGACTCAATGTCGATCTTTCGAAATCATCGACGGGAATTCAGGTTCGGGCGGGTTCGGCACTTGAATTGGTCGGGCTGAGCATCGAGACAGCCGGGCAGAAGCCAAAGACCCCGATAATAAACTCAATTGGTAATCTGACAATTGACCGTTGCTGGATGATTCAGCGGAATGAGTCGCAGAAAGAGCTTCTGGCCATTTCCAGCAGTGCCCCGCAAATGTTAATGAAAAATACGTGGATTCATGGCTATGGCACGGCACTGGAATTAAAGCTGCTGGCACGAAATCGTACGATTCTGACAAACTGCCTTCTGACATTGCCTGAAAATTCAGGTGGCCCGGCGGCGAAGAAAGCGGCTGCGAATCTGCCGCTGATCTCAGTGAATTATTCCAAAGCCAGGAATGAAGGCGTGGTTCTGGAAATGGATCATTGTTCGCTGATTGGTCGTGAACTGATCGGGCTGGTGGGCGATTATTCAGGGCAGTCAATTGAAATCAATAATCGCCGATGCCTGTTCAATGGTGAGTCGCTCGTCGGCTGGGGCTCGATTGCCGGGCCCGATACCATGCCAATTCGCTGGAATGGTGAGAACAATATCTATGACATTGATCTTGGTTTTCTGGTCGGTCCGGGGCGAGAAAGTTCGCTCAAGTCTTTTGCCGATTGGTCGGGCATGGTTTTAGAAAAAAATTCCCGCGCCGTAAAAGTAACGCTGCTGAACCGAAAAGCTCAGCTTCCCAAACCCTCGGATTTTATCCCCAAAGATGCTGCATTTCAGCTTTTTGGTTATCAATAAATAATATTATGAGAAAGCGAATTGCTTTTATTGTTTTTCTAAGTGACTATATTGTATATGGTTGCGATATGTTTTGGGGAAAATTACAAGATTTAACAAAAATCATATCTTGATTGTTATGTATGAATTTAGTAAAGATTTATGCTGTAGTTGGCAACCTTGAGGTTAAGCAATGTTTAACCTTTTGTTCCATCGTGATATGGAATTCAAGATTTTCGACTGCAAGCACTTGGTGAGAAGGATCGGGGATCTGACGGGTGTCTGATAATTTGTGGTATTCTAGCGGTCTCAAGTTTGCCTGTACGGGTTGTGGCAATTGTTGTACGGGGGCGCCTGGCTATGTTTGGATAGGTGAGGCGGAGGCACTGCGGCTTGCCGAGCATCTTGCCCTGCCGTTTGACGAATTTGCCCGGCGGTATCTTCGATTTGCCAAGGGTCGGATCAGCCTGGTTGAGAAGCGAAATGGCGATTGTGTGTTCTGGTCGGCTACAGCGGGCTGTGAGGTGTATGAATCTCGGCCTGATCAGTGCAGAAGCTGGCCGTTTTGGCACTCAAATCTTGGTTCTGCAAGTGATTGGGAAGATATTGCCGAAAGTTGCCCTGGCTGTAATCAAGGGCAGCATCACGACCTGGTTGAGATACAGAACAATTTGAAACTATCGCCGGATCGCGAGAACTGGCCCGATTGACAGAGACCGAGAAATCTGCTTAAATGTATTCAAGAGAAGAGGATAGGGGTGGTTAGGATGCGGCTGGCATTTGATGAGCTCTCGAACCTTTACGACGATGTGGACGAAATGATTCGTTCTGCCTCGCCGGTTTGTGAGCTTTCGGCCCGCTGCTGCCGGTTCAAGGAGTTCGGCCACGACCTTTTTCTGACATCTCTGGAGCATGAATATCTGCTTGCCAGCGGAGAAGTTGCAGTCAGTCGATTTGCCCCGGGCGAAAATTGCCCATGGCAGGCGGAATCTGGCCGATGCACAGCCCGAAAGGGAAGACCGCTGGGGTGTCGCGTTTTCTTTTGCGACCCCGCCTATGCTGAGCGTATGCCTGAAATTATGGAATCGGCAATGGGCCGCCTGCGGCTGATTGTTGATCGTCACCAGATTCAGTGGGATTACCGCCCACTTCACAAGCATTTACTGGAATCACTTGCCGATGGGCGATGGCTTGAACCAGGCCAGGCCCAGGGCGAGCATGTCGGTACTTCACATGCCGACTCATCATCAGCCGACTGGTTGGGTCAGTCGCCTGAATCTATCGCAAAATCAGGCGATGTATGAAGATACATGGCCTGGTCGAGCAATAATTCTCATCATCCTCGTTGTCATACGGAAAGCAAATAAAATGAGTGAACTACCTGAGGAGTCGAAGACCGTGACCAAGAAGGATATCGTAAAGCGAATCCTGAGCAAGGATAAGGATTCAGCGGATATCAAGCTGACCCAGATCGTTGCCAAAGAAGTTGTGCAGAAGACGCTTGACGCGATCATTGGCGCTTTGGCTGAAGAGCCGCACCGCATTGAGCTTCGGAATTTCGGCGTCTTTGAAGTGCGCCGTCGCAAGCCACGCGTGGCCCGCAACCCGAAGACCAACGCCAAAGTGAACGTGCCGGCTAAGAATGTCGTGACATTCAAGCCTGGCAAGGAGATGGAAGAAATTATCCAGAACATCACTTCGGCCCAGCTCGAAGATTCTGAGTAATTACACCCAGAACGCTAAATAAAAGTGAGTGCGGCTCAGGCTCTGGTGGCTTGGGACCGCACTTTTTTGTCGATTCTTATGGTGATCCCTGTATCTTGCATTCGTTACAACCACTATTCCTGTTAAATCCATAAAGTTGTTCAAGTCGCCCGTGAATGAAGTCCGATAAGTTGGGTATGTCGGAACCGCAGCAATGGAGTGCGGCCAGACCGACGCTCAAGCAGGATGCTTCTGATGGGAGGAGCCCATGCGTAAGCCAATAGCGGTTCTAGCCTTGCTGCTGGCCGCTCTCGCCGTTGGCGAGGGTTGCGCTCCGGTACCTTTGCCTCACTACGCCGCATATACGCCTCACCGGGTGGAACAACTCCTGGTCGATTCGGAAAATCTGCGGTTGGCACAAGAGGATTGGGATCGGTTCTGGTTTCTGGATCAACCGTCTCACCTGACACCGTTCAGGACTCACGGCGGCCTTGGTCCCTGATTCTTCTGAATCTGGCGATAGGTTGTTCTTAACACCGAAATGGTCCGCTTCGACCGGACCTTTCGGTGTTCTTTTTTTCTTATCGTGTTTTTTTGCCTTAACTTTGATGATCAATCGAATGGTCGCCCAATTTCGCAAAAACGCGAGTGGGTTGGATCAGCCATTGATCATGCACCCGGACTATTTTGGCCAAACCAGCCAGACATTCATCTTTATCAATTAACATTACTTCTTTATCAGCAATGACTTCTGACCAATCAACTGGTAGTGATACAGATCGGCCGTGACAAATCTCAATAAGTTCTTCGTCGGTGAGTAATCGTGACAGCCAGCCCGGTAATACTTGCTGAGATTTTTGGATAAGCTCTTGCAATTCATGCTTTTCCAGAATATCTGGAAGGCTTGTTGCCTGAGGCACTTGAAATGGGCCAATAGCTGTGCGGCGAAGGGTCTGAATGAGGCCGCCTGAGCCGAGCATCGCACCAAGGTCCCGTGCAATCGACCTGATGTATGTGCCTGCCCCACAATCAACTGTGACATCAAGAAATGGCCAGTGATAAGCTTTGATTTCGATACGGTCGATACGCACAGGGCGAGCGGCCAGCGTTACTTCCCGGCCTTCCCTTGCCAGTTCATAAGCTCTTTTGCCGCCT
>JBILGL010000309.1:0-5578 GCA_044351075.1 Isosphaeraceae bacterium
ATAGAAAATCCCCCAATTGTCTGACGATTGAGGGATTTCAATCAGTGAATCAAAGCTCTTTTCAGATATTCCGCTTCAGCTCCCAGGGAGCTCGATACGGCCGCGTCAGCATGGCGTTCGCATCATCATCACCCGGAATCATTTCGCGCTCTGCATTCCAGACGATCTTCCGCCCAGCCCTTATTGCAATATTTCCAAGGTGGCAAACTGTAGCCGAACGGTGGCCAATTTCAACATCGGCCACTGGCTTTTCACGACTCTTAATGCAATCAGCCCAGTTCTGGAAGTGGTTGTTGCTTACCGTGACCCGATGCTTTTCAGGAATCTCCATCGTAAGCACGTCTGGATTATTCTCGCAGGTAATCTTTGAACGGGTCACCGACAAATTACCGCCATCACATTCAAACAAAACACCACCCACCGGCTGATCCTGACCGGCGATGACCGTCACCCCTGGATAAGTGTAAGTGACCTCGAAATTCTCAGGAACTTCATACCAATGATCTTTATGAAAACGGGCTTTACCAGCCACTTCCAGCGGGCCGCTGTTATCCATCTTCAACGCCCATTGCACAATATCAAGATGATGGGCACCGAAATTAGTGAGCTGGCCACCCGAATAATCCCAGAAGAAGCGGAAAAGATAGTGCACATGCTTTTCATTATAAGGCTTCATCGGCGCGGGCCCAAGCCAGCGATCATAATCCAGATTTGAGGGCGGCTGGCTGTCGGCCACGGCTGGGCCAGTGAAATTGACGCCTGGAATTCCAACTCGGGCCGTTTTCACCTTGCCTAACAGCCCGGCTCGGATAATCTCAGCAGCCTGCCGAAAACGCTTGTCGGACCGCTGCTGTGACCCAGTCTGCACCACTCGATTATATTTTCTGGCTGCTTCCACCATCGCCCGGCCTTCTGTTACGAAGAGCGAAAGGGGCTTTTCGCAGTAAACATCCTTGCCGGCAGTACATGCCTCAATCGTCGGAATGGCGTGCCAGTGGTCTGGCGTGACAATAACCACCGCATCAATCGACTTGTCATCCAGCAGCCGGCGAAAATCCTTCTCTGCTTTTACACCAGTCGTTTTATTTGTATTTTCCACCAGTTTCGCGGCTTTGGCCAGCACATCGCTGTCAACATCGCAAACAGCTGACACGTCAAAGCTCTTGTTCTTCAGTACTTCCTTCAGGTTGTTCGTGCCCTGATTCCGCACACCAATATGCCCGGTGCGTATACGCTCATTGGCCCCAAAAGCTCGGGCTGGAATGACTGTGGGCATCCAAGCCGCAGCAATGCCTGCTCCGGCAGCTGACAGAAATTTTCGACGATTTTGCATGGTTAGGCGCTTTCCGCAGGATGAGTTTGTTTGGAATTCAGGCTGATTCGTATTTCTTACAGTTTCCTCGCTCTGAATCAAATCTGCAAGAGAATTACAAATAAATTTTATATCTGAATCGTCATCGTTATCATTCGATTATTACCGAGCGAATATCAATGCCGCAGGTAGAGCTTTTCAAATTCATCGGCCATTTTTTCAACTTTAAATTCATTTTTGACCAGTTGTTGACCGGCCGCTCCCAACTTTTGAGCCAGGTCAGGCTGATTCAATAGCTCCTGCACCAATCGGGCTAATTCAGTTGAATCACCAACTGGATGAGTCAGCCCGGTTTCGCGGTGTTTTACCAGCTCAATCGTACCAGGGGCGGCAGCAGCCACTACTGGAATCGCCCGTAACTGAGCTTCCATCACCACATTCGGCAAGCCTTCATAACTCGATGGCAATACAACAATATCAGCAGCCGCATAAAGAGTATTCATATCCTGAAAATGACCGAGGAACAAGACTCTGTCATTTAAAGCAACATCCTTACTGAATTGCATTAATTTTGATTTGAGTGGGCCATCGCCAGCAATCAACACTCTCATTTGAGGGTAGAGATGTTGCAGAATATCTGCCGCATTGAGCAAGTCTTCAACTCGTTTCTGCTCCGCCAGACGACCTGCAAATAAAATAACAGGCCTATTTTCTTTGGTCAATTGCAATGTATGAATCGCCTTTAATTTATCTTCAACCGTAATTGGCCCACTTTCATCCATTTCAATTCCGGAATAGATTCGATGTAACTTTTCAGGAACGACTCCGACAATATCCCGATAAAATTGAGTCACAGCATCACTGTTTCCAACAACATAATCACAAAATCCAGCGAGCTTGCGATCGATCATGTAATGAAACTTTGATTTCCAGAGATCAACCGCCATTTCCGTGGCGATGATTTTAGGTCGCTTACTTCGTGAATTTTTCCCAAATGCAATTCGAGCAGCAGCTCTCGTATAACTATTTGCTGCAAAAAGGCAGCTCTGAACAATCTCAAACTCACCTTTTTTGAGCCATCGGGATAGACGCAGAAGTGCTGACGGATCAAATTTCAACGGCTTGCCAATCACATTGATTGCAATTCCCGCCCTTCGAAACTCCGATTCAAGCGCACCAGTTCGTGTCAGCACCGCCACTTCCACTTCATGCCCGCGTTTTTTTAACTCCCGGCAGAGTAAAAGCAACTGCTTTTCCGCACCACTGCGATCAAGAGTTGGAATAACCTGAGCAATTTTCATTTCAGTTCATCCATGTTTTTCGAATTGATCTGGCTGACATTTCAATTGAAATCCCGATTGCTCAGACCTGATGCTCTTCCATCATCCATCGAGCTGCATCAAGTGCATGATAGGTAATAATCATGTCGGCCCCGGCCCGCTTGAATGCTATAAGCGTCTCCATCACCACCCGTCGCTCGTCAATCCAGCCATTTGCTGACGCTGCCTTCACCATTGCATATTCGCCAGAAACGTTATAAACGGCCGTCGGCATACGAAATCGCTCTTTCACCCGTCTAAGAATGTCAAGATAGGCCAAACCCGGCTTAACCATGACCATATCCGCACCTTCATTCACATCCAGTGAAACCTCTCTCATCGCCTCTTCAGCATTGGCTGGATCCATCTGGTAAGTTCTTCGATCACCAAAAGATGGAGCACTCTCCGCAGCATCTCGAAATGGTCCGTAATAACCACTGGCAAATTTGGCAGCATACGACATAATCGGAATATTCGTAAAACCCGAATGATCCAGCCCTTCTCGTATGGCTGCAATCATGCCATCCATCATACCCGAAGGAGCGATCACATCGGCTCCAGCCCTGGCATGACTAACCGCCTGCTTGGCCAATAATTTAAGTGTACTGTCGTTATCCACGTCCATTCCATGGCTCGTCTCGAGCATCGGCCCGCAATGCCCGTGACTGGTATATTCACAGAAACACAAGTCCGTAATGACGACCAAGCCAGGAGCTTTCGCTTTGATAAGCTGGATAGCCCTCTGCACAATCCCATCATCCCGGCAGGCTCCTACTCCCGTATCGTCCTTTTCTTCAGGAATTCCAAACAAAATAACTGCTGGAATCCGCAAATTCGTTATTTCTTCTATTGCTTCACCAACCCGATCAAGCGACCACTGAAACTGGCCAGGCATTGATTTAATTTCGCGCCGAAGGTTTGTTCCATGATAGATAAAGAGTGGGTAGATAAGATCTTCCAGATGAAGATGGTTCTCCCTGACCATTGATCTCAGGCCTGAGGAACTACGAACTCGCCGCATACGGACGAATGGATATTCAGGCTGGCTCATCGGTTCAATCAACCTTTTTCAGAATCACTTGTTTCACTTCGACTTGCGATTTATTTGCAGAGCTTGCGGCGGCGTCAACTTCTGACCAAGGTATGCTTCCATGTAAGTGATCAGGGCGTTGGCCAGATCACTGGCTGTTTTTTGGTATTGGTCAGGGCTACGAGGTATTGAGCCGAATTCGAGCTGGATACCATCGATATTGCCACCATTTTTGCTGCCGTAAGTTTGAGTGATATAGCCACCGTTATATCTTGGATCCTCAGGCACTTGCAGACTCGGATCCGGCTTGATCGTGTACCCACTTTTTACCAGCGATCCAAGCACACTTCTTTCGCCACTGAAAGCCGCTTCGCCATCTTTTGCCAGCATTGTCTTTACTGTGGATCGATTCTGAGTACCACGAAAAATTGTATTCTGTTCCGCTCCCTGCCCATGAATATCAATGATCAGTCCGCGTCCGTTAGCCTGCAAAATCTGCTCCCTGGCTTTGGCCAGGGCATCGTGATAGGCTTCGTAAACTCTTTTAGCAGAATCATTTTCGTATGCTCCTGCAGCCGCTCTGTTCGCATCTGCATGACGTCTCGCAAAATGAGCAATGACCAAATGAGGCTTTCGCCCCGTCTTTGCCTTCAATGCATCAGCAACAGCTCGGGCCAGTCGATCCGTATATGTATCACGAACCACGACAAACTTCTCTACTCCCATACCTTTACGCTCTACTGAACCTGCGATGTTCAGCCCGCCGCCATGAGGCGCAGAAATAATCAATGGGAGCTCGCCCGCCTCAATCTCGATCAGCTCCGCCAGGTCCGAAGACGACCTGGCTTTGGTCGCCGTTTTGGAATCAGGAGAAACCTTCTGCTGAGCATCCGCTGTACACGTTCCATTAAAGACAGCACATAAGCTTATTGATATGAGGAGGATGTTTCGAAATCGACTTCGCATCGCGCAAATTCTCCAATAGTCCATTTCAGATATAGCTCCTCAGTTTTGTTGAATTAGGATTATCACTTATTTGAAAATTCTCTGCAATCAAACAAAGATCCATATCGTCGGAAGAGCATAAAGCGAGAATTGCCAGGATGATTCTGTTAAAATAAGCAAGTTAAACCAGTTGATTATGTTTAGAGCTAATAATTGGATTATTTTTAATAGTTGAGATCGACCATTAATTCGGCTCAGGTAAAATCCGAATTAAAATTCCCGCCCTTGCAGAATTTGCTCCTGTAAGTTTATCGATCATATTTCTGCAGGAATGATTGATGAGGGAATGAAGAGCAATCTTAAATAAGGTTGCAGACCAACAGAGTCCCGGATTTATTAACTCATCAATATCGCTTTTCTCTCCGACTTTGTCTGATTGTTGACCAGGGAATTGATTGGGGTGCCACGATGCAGCCATCGGGTCATGGATTGAACAGAAGCAGTCAGCAGCATGGCAGAAGGCCGATTAGCAGAGAATCGCGCATACGCAAGACGCCGAATGATGTTGCTTTGCCGACCGAATCTTCGATCCCACCTTTTAAAAATCGAATTCAGATCAGTCGGGAGCAATCTGTAGCATCAGCAGAGAATACCGAGAAAGGTCATGCCGAAATAAAGTCGGCACTGACGACAAATTCAAATGCGACAACCCATTGCATGATGCCGCAGACAATCATGGCTGAGGTTGCTGTTCAATTCTGGCATTTTGTCGAGGCTTATCGGCCAACGGATGTTATAGGTGTTAATGCAATTCTTGAGCTGGCTCAGTGCAGCTGGAAAAACCGCAGGCTCTTTGAGCAGTATATTTCCAATAATTCACGAGAACAACTCGTGATGGAACGTCGCAGGCGATCGAAAAACGCGAAGCTGGCACAGCGATGGTTTCAGCGCCTGCGGCAAGAGCCCATCAAA
>JBILGL010000310.1:0-5561 GCA_044351075.1 Isosphaeraceae bacterium
CAAAAAAAAGATGATGGAGTTTTTTTGCTTTCTTCTTATGAAATAATAAGAACGAAATACATACAGCTCTATCAACAGGTCCAAATACTTCTAACTTTAAAAGAGTTTGCCATGAAACTGCCATTTAAGTCGATCATCAGGCCAATCGCTGCTCGTAAAACAGCTCTTTCACGAATTTATAGGTTGATCAAGTCTGGCCCCGCATCGAAATCGGCCAGCCGCCGTGCCAGACCCAGCCTTGAATGGCTTGACGACCGGCTTGTGCTGACTACTTCTCTTGCCGGAAATATCACTCAGGGCAATCTTTACGGCGATCAGTCCGTTGTGGTGGCCAGCTCGATTCTGAAGAAGGGCCAGCCGACTCAGATTCAGGTGGTTGACACGGGCGATATCGGTATGGGGCAGGGCTCCTTACGCTCATTCGTGCCGTTTAAGAATTACAGCGGTTCTGTGAGCATGGCCGTTGGCGACTTTCTGCACAAGGGCTATCATCAATTGATAGTGGGAACAACCGGCAAGGTTGTCACTCAGGTCGCTATTTTTGATCTCTTCCAATCGTTTGTTAATGAGCCTGATGCCGCGAAGACGGGTGTTTTTAACAATCCGGTTGAGCTGCAGAAATTCAATCCGTTTCAAAACTTCAAGGGTGGTGCATCGCTGAGCACAGGCGACTTTAATGCCGATGGCAAAGTAGAGCTCGCCATCGGTGCAGGACCGGGCGGTGCGCCGAGAGTCAAAATTTATGAAGTTGCTGACCTCAATTCCAGCGTCGCTTTGCCACAGCCGAGGCGGATCAATACCTTTGATGCCTTCAACACAAAATTCAAGGGCGGAATCAGTCTGGCGGCCGGCCATCTCAGCGGCGCCGAATCCGCCGAGCTGATCGTGGGTGCCGGGGCGGGCGGTGGGTCACGCATCTATGTCTTTAATGGCCATGACGTTTACCACGGTTCGTCTCCCAAGCCCGAGATTAAATATCAAGCATTTGGCACAAACAATAAACTTGATCATGCGCCGCTTCAGGTTCAGCTTGTTGAATCAATCGTTCATCCGGAAAAAGAGCCCGTCACCGGCCTGAATCAAGCCGGGCTGACAGGAATGTTCACTCCCTCAAACAACGCGCCACTGGCTCGAGGAACGATTCTCGCCTACAGCTCCAGACCGACAACAAACGGCCTTGTCAGCGTTTATTCGCTTGTCAACGGCAATGCCAAACAAACCACCGCCAAGCTGCCTAATATTTCGCCTTCAAATAACGGCAGTTTTCGTATTTTTATGACTCCGGTCGGCTACCTTTTCAATAAGTCTGCAAAAAGCCATCTGGCCCCGACTGTCATCGTGGCCAACCCGTTCCAATCGACCATGTCGCTCTATTCACTGACCGACAAAAACCCCACGGCCATTTCGAATATCTACACCAATGACGTTAACGGGGATGTCTCGAAGCTGGAATATAACAGCCATTCATTCCCATTTGGTGAAAAACTGACCAGTTCATTGCCAATTGCGGTGAAGCTCTTGAAGAGTGAAGTCGCGACCGATGTCTCCCCCGGCACTTCAGGCATGATCCCCAGCCGCCAGGTCGCTTTCCAAAGCCCATTCCAGCTTCAATTCCAGACTGACACCGAAACAATCTTTTCGCGATACAGTAACAGCTTTTTCCTGGATCCTTTGAACCAGTCAACCGACCCTGTCAGTGAATGGTATAAGACTCCTGACGATCCAAAAGATTTCTACGGCCCATCGCTTGCTGTCTTCGGTCAAAATCAGAATTTTCCCGCCATCAGCAGCAACAATCAAACCTTCTGGCAGGAAAGCATGATCGCCGCTGGTCTTCAGATCATGAATCGGGGTGTTTATTACCAGCATCACCACTTCCCGGCCTGGTTTGACGTACCGACCGACAAAGATAAAGGCGTTGGCCCAAATATTGAAGAATACGGCCTTTACAGCTATACGCCAGCCGGTATGCAGACACCGGGGCTTGATTGCAGCGACTTTACCGCGCTGGTTGTAAACATGGTCACAGGCCAAAAGATTAAAGAAGGTGTGACCACACAGGCGACCGTGAAAAATGGGCAAACCAACTGGGGCACCCAGCTTTCGGGAACATCAAACATCTACATCAATAACGACCAGACTCTGGGCTATCTGAGCTGGTACACCCTGGCCAAATATTACGAAGCCAATGGTGCTCTGAAAACCTATGAAATGCTGAATAATACGCTTCAAACTGGCGATTTGCTTTATTACGGCACTATCCCCTCCGGCAGCCTTGACCCCACAACACCACTGACGATCAGCACGGCTGCACACGTCACGATCTGGACGGGCCAGACCCTGCCGATTCCCAATGCCCCCAATAACGCCGGCGTGCCACTGCTGATGGACAGCCACGGTGGCAATATCCAGACGGGTGTTGATGCCAATAATAACCCCAACGGAGTCGTCGAGCCGGCTGGTCCGCAGATTCGCGCCTTGTTTGTGCCGAATTCAAGCACCCAGACTTCCGGCTATATTCCGCTGAGTGAATTCCTGACGCCCGATCAGTATGCGAGCCAGAACTACTACTACTTCACCACCTTCACCCATGCGATCAGGATCAATTTCCCTCTGAATAATCAATCGCAATCCTGATGACAGCTAGCGACAGAAAAGCCGGTTTGCCTCTGCCATGGGGCGGGGCATTCCGGCTTTTTTTTGTGGTTCATCAATCGCCTCCTGCCACCGCTCATGCATTCATTCATTTTCAATCGTCACAGCCCTGAAAAACGGTAGGGCCATTCTCAAAAAAGAGCACTGAAACGGCATTTCCTTTTCTGTTATGATAAATTTTATCCAGCATCAGGAGAGAACCGCCCCAACTCATTCGGAGCCGCCCATGAACCCCGCCGTGAAGATGCTTGCCGACCTTGTTTCCATCCCCAGCGTCAATCCCATGGGGCAGAGCATCCGGCCGGAAATTCATCTGGAAGGGCGAGTGACGGATTACCTTGAAGCACATCTCAAGTCTCTAGGCGTCAAATACGCCCGCATACCGGTTAGTCCCGGCCGCGATAACCTTCTGGCTTGGTATGAAGCTCCAGGTTCATCAACTACAATTCTGCTTGATGCTCATCAGGACACTGTGCCCGTTGAAACGATGATCATTCCGCCATTTGAGCCGCGGATTGATGGCGGGAAGATGTATGGTCGTGGCTCCTGCGACGTTAAAAGTGGCGTAGCTTCAATGCTCACTGCCTTTTCGCGACTGGTGCGAGAGCGTCCAGCCGGCTCCTGTAATGTGGTCATGGCTTTTACGGTTGATGAGGAATTTACGCACACCGGTTCAAGTGCTTTGGCTGAAATGAATCACGGTGCCTCGCTGGCAATTGTGGCCGAGCCCACGCGCATGCAGCTTGTCGTCAGCCATAAGGGTGCAGTGCGCTGGAAGATTCATGCCGATGGCCGAGCCTGCCACAGCTCAACACCCCATCTGGGCGATAATGCCATCTATCGCATGGGCCGTGTGCTGGGTGCTCTTTCGGAACATGCCTGCCAGCTTGCCGGCTCTGCGCCTGATGCGCTATTGGGCCCGCCCAGCCTTTCCGTTGGCCGAATCACCGGTGGCCAGTCTGTAAACGTGGTTCCTGATAGTTGTTCGATTGAAATTGATCGCCGATTGATTCCTGGTGAAGATGTGAATGGCGTGATTGAACACGCCCGGGCCTTTTTGCAGGCGAAGTTATCACCTGGCGATATGTCGAAAATTTCATTTGGCGACCCCTGGGTCCGTATGCCTGCCCTGCGAAGCGATACAGCTAATGCTTTCCTGCCGCAATTGCAGGCAGGTCTGGCGGGTCCCGGCGGCGAGATTCCCGGTATTTCAGGCGTGCCCTATGGCACGGATGCCGGTCCGTTGGCACAGGCGGGGCTGCCTTGCGTTGTCTTTGGCCCGGGCGATATCGCACAGGCTCATACCGAAGATGAATGGATCGAGATTGATCAGGTGATTGACGCGACTGATCGCTATTTCAACCTGCTCTCACGCTGGCATCAAGCATAAATCGGGCACCATTGAGCCAAGTTATTGATTAAGGTGCTTTTCAAAACAGAGTGGAATAAGAGAGGCCACCGCCGCGCTCGACTTCGCCCATTGAAATCGGTGGCACCTGAATGAGCAGATACTCGGCAAGCGTGTCGAGATAAGAAGAATATTCGTTAAGGTGATAGCAAAGCTGTTCGTGCGGGTCATCCAGATTTCTCAGCGGAAAACCCATCCGCTGGAAGTCTTCCCAGAGCTGCATTGATTCCTCACGTGTGATTCGTGTCTGGGGCTTATCCAGATCCGGCGAAAGATTAAACAATCGGCAAAATAGTTTTAATTCTTCCACTCCTGCAAAATGAAGGCTTCGGCCCGCCCTTTGATCAGGAATGTTCATCCATGCCGTGGTGACCGCAGAGAGATCCATGAGCACCGCCATGCCGGAAAGCCATGTTCCGCGCCTCGACGGTGATCGGTGATAACAGAGAATCGGATAGCAAAGCTGGCTTAAAAACATGTTGAGCATCCATTCCGTGCATTCACGGAAGAATTCGTTTACATAATCAATGTCGCGTTCAGGAATCGAGCGATAAAGCACAGCCGCTGCACTCGGGCTAAAGCCCGTGCGAGTCTGAATCCGCATCAGCCCAAGCTCACGGTCAAAATAGACAGAATTAAATGTCGGTGTAAAGCCAATCATCAGGCCGAGAAATGAATAGCCGCAGCAGACTTCAACCAATGAATAAATCTTGCCAAATGGCCCGGCAGGCGAGATATCACCATAACCAAGCGTAAAAAAAGTCACGCCGCTGAGATACAGATAATCCAGAAAATCAGGCTTGTCGTGCACTCCCCGCAGCTCTTCACCCATCGCCCACGACAGGATCGCAAAGCCCGTGATGAGCGAAACCAGCGAGAAAACAAGCAGGCTGACCAGCAACACTGGCGCATAGAAGAAAATGAGTAATTCCCGGAACCGAACAGAACTGGTTCTTGCATGGACAAACCGCACCAGTTGCCAATACCTTCGTTCAATGATCCGGGCAATGCGAGTGCCATGCTCCGTCTTGCGGCTCAGGTTAATGAACGAAAAACCATCCATGAGCGTCATCACGATCAGGCTGATCGCAAAAACAGACCAGAGCCCCGTGACAACATGCGACATGACAGCAGACCTCAATACAACGACTCAGACAATCCGGCGGGACAAAACTGATTATTCAACTTTTACATCGACTTTTTTCAACCCTCAGCTAAATTTTGCAATCGACGCACACGCTTCTAACCGACCTGTTTCTAACCAAATGGCTCTTTTTAATGTCGCTCCGATACCGCCCTGCGCTTCGATTGCTGGTCAGTGTTCAATTTTTTCGTCATCAGGTAAAATGAAATTTCCTCGATACAGCCTCCCGAATTTCTCAAGGCAGGTGCCGAAATGACGACAAGCCGATCTCGATTAAGCCTTGTTTGTGGCCATCTGCTTCTTCTTCTGGGCCTCTACTCACATTCCCATGAAGCCCAGGTCATTGAGAAACAA
>JBILGL010000311.1:0-5557 GCA_044351075.1 Isosphaeraceae bacterium
TGGCATTGAAGTGATTCAGGGCGACCCGACGATTGCTGGCGCCTGGGAAATCGGCCTTGATGGCTGCGATGCCGTGATCAATCTGGCGGGGCATAATCTCTTTGCCAAGCGGTGGAATCAGACTGTCAAGACTCAGATTCGCGACAGCCGCGTGCTTTCAACGCAGGTAATCGCCAGCGCCATTTCGCGCAGTAAGAATCCGCCCAAGGTTCTGGTTCAGGGTTCGGCCATTGGCTATTACGGACCCAAAACCGACGATACGGAACTGACGGAATCAGCCCCATCGGGCACAGATTTTATGGCCGTTGTCTGTCGGGAGTGGGAAGACGCAGCATCCGGTCTGGACAAAATTGGCGTGCGTGTGCCTGTTGTGCGTACGGGAGTGGTGCTGGCCTCGGGTGAAGGGGCGCTCGGAGCCATGACCCCGATCTTCAAATGGTTGCCGGGTGGTGCCGCACCGGTTGGCAGTGGCGGTAAACTCTCGCCGGCCAAGGGCGAACAGTGGTTCAGCTGGATTCATGTGGACGACATTGTCGGCATCTTCCTGACGGCTCTTGATCATACCTCGGCCGCCGGGCCGATTAACGGCACTGCGCCGAATCCCGTTCGGTTCGTTGATTTCGCGCGGGCACTGGCCAAGGTGCTCAGGCGACCATTTGCCCCGTTTGGCCCGCCCGATGCGGTGCTGAATGTGGTGCTGGGAGAAGTGGCCCAGGTCATCACCAGTGGTCAGCGGGTTCTGCCGAAAAAAGCACTTGAGCTTGGCTACAGCTTCAGGCACCCCGAAGTGTCTGAAGCGATCAAGTCGATCTTCACGCCGCCCAAACCGGCCCCTGGACCGGCTGCGGCTGCTCATGGTCATGGCCACGCCCATTCGGCCGGCCATCATTGATCATTGATTCGGCGGGTCGTCTCTGGGATAATCAAATAAGGATTTTCTTCGGGATGACCGCGCCCGTCATCGACTTGAGGGAGCATTGCCTGACCATGAAGCGGATCATTCATCTCCCTTTTCTGCTGACGTTTCTACTCGAATTCAATGCCGTTTTGTGTGGCCAGCAGATTGATCAGCGTGCCATAACGGCGGCACTTGAATCAACCGTAGCCGATGCGATTGACCAGGCCAGCGATTCGATTGTTGCCGTTTCGCGAATTAAAAATCGGGAAGCTGCCAAGACGACAAATGCCGTGCGTGGCAACGCACTTGTGGCCGAGAAAAACCTGAGGGTTGATCCGGGATTTGTCGTCAATCAGATACCGATTGAGGATATCGAGTCGTTTGATTATGCCGCCGGTGTGGTGGTCGGTGGTAATGGTGAAATTCTAACGACATTTCACTCTGTGCAACTGGCTGACCGAATTGTCGTCAGGGCCGCGAATCGACAAACCTTTGACGCCGAGATTATTGCTGCCGACCCTCGCAGTGACCTGACGATTATCGCACCCAAAATGTTTGACGGGCAGCAGTTGCCCAAGCTTAAACCGGTCAGGATTGGTCGGTCTGAAACGCTGCGCAGAGGCGCCTTTCTGGTCGCCCTGGGCAACCCGTTTAACGCCGCAAGAGACGGCCGCCCCTCGGCCGCATTCGGCATTCTTGCAAACACGGCACGCCGGCTTGATCTGACTATTGACGAATCAACTTCCACCGGTCGCCAGCTCAGGCACTTGCCAACCCTACTGCAGCTTGACAGCAAGCTGAATCTGGGCATGTCGGGTGGGGCTGTGCTTAATATGAATGGCGAACTGGTCGGCATTACGACCAATGGCGGCAATCCGCAGGGTTTCGACGCTCAGGCCGGCTATGCCATACCGATGGATACCCTCGGCCGACGGGCAGTAGGAACGCTTTTACAAGGCGAGGAAGTGGAATACGGTTTTCTGGGCGTTTCACTTTCAACCAATGGAAGTAACGGTATTCAGGGTGTTTCGCCAGGTACCCCCGCATTCAGCGCAGGCCTGGTCCAGGGCGATCAGATTGTGAAAATCGGAGAAATGCCTGTCTCTGACGGCGATCAGCTCGTGCTGGCCGTTAATTCATTTCCGGTGGAAACACCTCTGAGTATTACATTTGTACGTCCCGGTTTTGGTAATACGCCACCAATCGAAAAAAAGGCCAGGGTGCGGCTCGCAAAGTTTCCGGTTGGTGGAGAAGTCATCGCCACGAATAAACCAGCGCCCTGGCGTGGGATTATGGTTGATTATCCGTCGGTTGCCATTCAGGGAAATAATGTTCTGGATATGCCCACACTTCGCACGAACCCAGCCGAAACGGATGGGGCACTGGTTGTGCAAATTGATCGCGACTCACCCGGCTTTCAAATGCTGAAAATCGGCGATTTGATCGTCTCTGTAAACGATAAGGCCGTGAAAACGCCCCGCGAATTTCGCGATGCCGTTAAGAATCTCAAAGGTCCTGTCCGTATCCGCACAAGCAATTCTGAATTTAATCTGCCGGAATAACCTGATCAATTTCAATTGACAATCAATTGATTGCAATTTGATTTGAAATTGCATTACATATGTTTTAAAAAAATGAACTATCTCACGAAAGCATAAAGCTTCGGAGACAGATAAATCCGATTGGAAACGTAATTTTCTCTTTTTTTGGTTGCATAGTGCCTTTGTGAGAGAATTTAACTACATTAGTAAAATACTGATAATTATTGTTCAGGATCCTGTTCTGACTTGCCGTTTCACTCGCTAAAAACATAAAAAATGAAAGCTGATCGATGATTGCATTTCAAAAATCTTCCGCAATCTGCTCGCTGCCGGCCCTGGTGGAAAGGGCCTGATAGAGGCCAAAACGCTTGCCTTTCTTAAGCTTGAAAATGATATCCCAATAGGGATCAGGGCCGATCGAATCTGCTTCCGTATCGCTGTTGATCCAGAGCTGCGGGTGGGGCTGGCCGTTGCCGCCGGCAGGTGCCGCAGATGCATCGCTGGCAAACGAGCTGATCGAGTCGCGAATGGTACGCACAGAACCATCCATCAAAGCGAAATTTGCCTTATTGAGATGGGCACTTGAGGCCGATATCGCACCGACAGTCTCATCCGACAATTTTCGGGCCACGGCATTAATAGGAAACATGGTCGAAATCAGCGTATCGCCATGAGTGCCGCTGAACCACCAGTGCGAATCGGCCCGCTGGTTTTCAGGCACCTGCAAAAGTGTGTGTTCGCCAAATGCAATTGTGGTGGATGCACCATCGCGGATGGATTCCATTCGCACGGAGCTAGAGGCATTAAAAAGGCCGAGCTGGGCCTGCTGGGCATCGCCAAAAGTGGCCCGTTCGCCGATGCTTTCGCTGCTGATTTTCCAGGTATTTATTACCCATGGGCCAACCACCCCGGCATAATTGGCACGAGGCACAGGATGAACCCCGTTCTTAAGTTCTTCAGGGATGTCGGAAATTCGATGATTCGGCAACAGATTTTCAGCCATGGCAATGCGATCAGCCGGGCAGACAAATAATGAGATTTTCTGCTGACACACAGAAAAATTGGCCGCCGAATAAATATTACAATTGAAATTAATTGCCTGATAAGTCTTTTGCTCTTCCAGAAAAGGCAAGAGCGAAACCAGTGGCCCATGGCTGATTTCAAAGCCTCGCTGCTGCCCCGCCCCACCTCTCACTGCCCAGAAATAGCCTGGCGGCAGATAACCGGCCGCCGATGTGTAGCTGAGATTAGCTTCGGCAATCTGCTTCAGATTGTATTTGCAGGCCGTTGTGCGGGCGTTTTCCCGGCTTCTCGAAATCAGAGGAATGACCGTGGCAATCATCAGGGTGATGATTGCAATCAGAAAAATCAATTCAATCAGAGTCAGCCCACGAACGCCCTTCGCCTGTAAATTCGTTCGCAAAACGGTGGGTTTGAGTCGAAAAATCACAGGCAGAACTCGTCGATCAGGAAAAATATTTGTTCAGTTGTGCTAAAATAAACCTGAATCATGTTGCTTTCAAGTGAATTTGGGCAAAATGATCAATTTGTTTTGGCGAAGAAGATTTTTGAGATTAATTGAAGAATCTCATCTTTTGCAATTTTTTATTCACATTCAGTCACGGGGTCGGTCTGAAAAGAAATGTGGATTGATTTTTCCGGGCGTTGTCATTGAGTTTTTTCAACGAAATGGCCATCGGAGAAAAGCCCGTCAGCACATGATCGCTACAACAAAAGCGAAAGCTCTGATGCTCATGCTTTTCTAACCCATAGGCTTTAAGAGCGTCTGAAAACCTTAAAATTACGGTTCTAATCGTGTTAAACAGGCTCCTTGGCGCTGTGGCTCCGTGAGTTAATTTATTTGAGAAAAAATATGCAAAAGTCGAGTAAAAATTCGATATAATAAATTATTCCTTCCCGAAGTATGCCCTGTGTTCGGTGTCACTCTCATGCCTGCCCCAAAATATATTGATCGCTGTAGGCATATCGTTTTACTGCTTTGGTTTGCCGCAATTTTTTCGGCGAATGCGGCATCGCTGCAGGCACAGCAGGCCCGGGTTGACTTTCGTGGTGAAATCAGGCCCATCCTCTCACGATGTATTGCCTGCCACGGCCCGGCCACTCAGGAAAACGGGCTTCGGCTCGATAATGCCAAAGATTCAAAGAAACTCAAGGCGGTAGTTGCCGGCCGACCCGACGATTCAGGCGTCTTAAAACGAGTCACTTCGTCGGACCCCGACCTGCGGATGCCGCCGCCCGATTCAGGCCCGGCCCTGACGCCAAAAGAAGTCGCCCTGCTGAAAAACTGGATCGCCACCGGCGCGGAATATGCGTCACATTGGGCTTTTGAGCCAATCGCCCGGCCTGAAGTGCCGAAGATCAGCGATCCGGCCGTCAAAAATCCGATCGATGGATTTATCGTGCAAAAACTGGCGGATTCGGGCCTGAAGATTTCGCCGGAAGCCGACAGAGCAACGCTGCTGCGGCGGGTGAGTCTGGACTTGACCGGCCTGCCACCCACACCTGCCGAGGTGCGGGCCTTTCTGGCTGATACTCGCCCGGATGCCTACGAAAGGCAGGTGCGACGGCTCCTGGCATCGCCTCATTATGGCGAAAGGCAGGCACGGCACTGGCTTGATCTGGCCCGCTATGCCGATTCGAACGGCTATACAGTCGATGGACCGAGATCGATCTGGCCCTGGCGTGACTGGGTGATCACAGCCCTGAATCAGGACTTGCCCTTTGACCGTTTTACAATTGATCAACTGGCAGGCGACCTGATTCCGAATGCCGCCCGGGAGCAGATTCTGGCGACCGGCTTTCATCGCAATACGTCGTTCAATGAAGAAGGTGGAACTGACCCTGAGCAATTCCGGGTCGAGCGAACGATTGACCGGACCAACACGACCGGCACCGTCTGGCTGGGGCTGACAGTTGGCTGTGCCCAGTGCCACGACCACAAATATGACCCGATCAGCCAGCGGGACTATTACCAGCTTTATGCCTATTTCAATAATGCCGATGAGCCAAAAATCTCTGTAACTTCGTCGGCCGTTCAGGGCGAAGTCAAGAAATTGCGGGCCAGGCTGGCGGAAATCGAGAAGAAAACGCCGCCACC
>JBILGL010000024.1:0-17275 GCA_044351075.1 Isosphaeraceae bacterium
GTCGAAGGAAAAATTGGCAAGGCGATTGAACTCGATGGATCGACATTTATCGATGCCGGCGAAACTGGATCCTTTGAAGCAGATCAGCCCTTTTCCAGCTCTGCCTGGATTTTTCCGACATCAAACGCGGCTCTGACAATTCTCTCCAAGATCGACGATGCCAATGCTTTTCGCGGCTACGACGTCATTCTTGAGCAAGGCCGACTCGCTGCCCACTTTGTCAACCACTGGCCCGACCGTGCATTTAAAATTATTACCAAAAAACCAGTTGCATTAAATGCGTGGCATCATGTCGCTGTGGTTTACGATGGCAGTCGGTTGGCCAACGGTGCAAAAATTTATGTTGACGGCCAATTGCAGGAAATTGAAATCACAACTAATAACCGTCTGGATGGCTCGCTTAAAACCTCACGCTCATTTCATATCGGCAAGCGATCGGCCTCTGCCCCATTTGTCGGACGAATCGACGACGTCCGGCTTTACTCTGACAAGCTTTCTGCTGAATTCGTCACTCAGATGGCCACTGGCAAGCCGATTACAGACCTGCGAAAGATACTGGCCATAGCCCCGGCTAATCGCTCAGACGAACAAAAAAGCCTTTTGAAAAACTATTATTTTGAACAGATCGACCCTGACGCAAAAAAAATCAGGACCGAGCTTGCAGAGCTCCCAAAACTGCGGGCAGAGCTGGAAAAATCAATTCCTGTGACAATGGTCATGGCAGAAATGTCGCCACGGCGGCCGACACACATCCTTAAACGCGGGCAATATGACCAGCCCGGCGAGGTGGTGGAACCGGGTGTCATGGCTGCATTTAGCGGACTGCCCACAGAAGTGAAAACGCGGCTTGAGCTGGCTGAGTGGCTTACGCATCCGAATCATCCGCTCACAGCACGCGTGGCAGTCAATCGCTACTGGGAGATGATTTTCGGCACAGGGCTGGTCGAAACGGTCGAAGATTTCGGGATTCAGGGGGCCCTGCCCAGCCATCCGGAACTACTCGACCAACTGGCACGCGACTTGATCGACAGTGGCTGGAATCTGCGTAAAGTGCTGCGTGAGATTGTACTTTCCGCCACTTATCGACAGTCGTCAAATACGTCACGAGTGTTGACAGAGAAAGACCCGCGCAATCGGCTTCTGGCTCGTGGCCCTCGATTCCGCCTGCCGGCCGAAACCGTGCGAGACAATGCACTGGCCATCAGCGGGCTGTTAGTTCAGAAGACCGGTGGGCCAAGCGTACGGCCTTATCAGCCGGAGGGGCTCTGGGAAGATGTTTCCGTCGAACGTCGGGAGAAATACATACCCGACCCCGGCGATGGCCTCTACAGGCGTAGCATGTACACCTTCTGGAAACGCACCTGCCCACCGCCGGGCATGGCTGCCTTTGACGCTCCTGACCGCGAAACCTGCACTGTGCGTCGGGCACGAACGAATACACCTCTGCAATCGTTGGTACTTCTGAACGACCCGACTTATGTCGAGGCATCACGAAAATTTGCTGAAAAACTTGTTTCATTGCCCGGCAATGATCAGGCAAAATTTAATTCAGCTTTTGAGATGGCCTTATGCCGACAGCCAAATGAATTCGAAACCAGGGTGCTGGCCAATCTCTTACCGGCTTCAAGACAGCGATTTACGAACGATAAAAAAGCTGCTGAACAACTGATTTCAATCGGCCAGAGTAAGGTGACAGCCGGAGTAGGACCGTCAGAACTTGCCGCATGGACAACCGTCTCAAGCATGATTCTCAACCTCGACGAAGCGATCAGCAAACCATGACAGGTGACAACATCAAATCCCTTGATGCCCGATTGAGCAGGCGGTATATGGGCCGATTAGCGGCTCTTTCTGCCGTTTCGGCATTGCCGAACTCTGTAGTTGCTGATGACGACGCCAGCCTGCTCAAGATCACCAGTCCTCTCCCACGACAGGTTTTTCAGCGATCAGGCTATATCGCGAAACAGTCGCATGAGCACGCACCAGGCGGAGCACGGCTGGGGCATGCTGAGGTGCCAGTTCGTGGCCAATGGCTCTTCGATAAACCGGCCCAGCTTGAGGCTCGTGCCATACTTCAGGCAGGCTGTACCGGTCATTCAACAGAATGGGCAAGTCTTGGAAAAGTTACGCCACGGGCCAATTTCAATTACAGTTGCCGAATACCCGCCGGCGGATGGTATCGGCTCGAAGTCAGGGCGATGAGTGACGATGGCAGGCAGCTTACGGAAGCCAAAGTTGATCCTTTCGGCGCAGGCGAACTTTTTCTGATTGCCGGCCAGTCGTATGCGGCAGGTGCCAATGACGAACATCAGAAGATTGACGACCCGCTTGGCCGCTCTGTGCTCTACGATTGGGTCAAAAAAGCCTGGCGTACGGCCAACGACCCTTTTCCGCATGTCGATACCGGCGGCACCATCTGGCCTGCCTTTGCGAATCTGCTTCAGCCGATGCTGCGCGTGCCAGTGGGGCTGATCAATGTTGCTGTTGGCGGCACGGCGTCCCGCCAGTGGATGCCCGGCGAAGCCCTTCACCAGCGCATTCTTGAAGGGGGTCAGGCCATCGGCCGATTCCGTTTTGTGCTCTGGCAGCAGGGTGAAAGCGATGTGATTGAAAATATCGATACAAAAGTATATGTTGATCGCTTGATCACTATTCGAAAGTCGCTTTGCCAGAGATGGGGGTTTGAGCCTCGCTGGCTACTGGCCAAATCAACAGTCCACCCCACCGTTTACAAGAAACCGGTTCAGGAAAATCAGATTCGTGAAGCGATAGATCAGCTCTGGCAGAAGCCGGGGTTTGGCCACGGGCCTGACACCGACATTCTCACAGGCGAAAACCGCGGCGGAATCAAGTCACGGCGGCATTTTTCACCGATCGGCCAGCGAAGGGCAGGCGCAATGTGGTTTGCCAGCGTCTGGCCCTTATTAAATCAAGAGACTGAAGCATGAACCTTTTCAAACAAGCTGTTTCATCGCTGAATCGTCGGGCTTTTTTACAAGGTTCGGCTTCAACACTCGGCACGGCAGCCCTTGCAGGACTCTTTGCCCGCGATGGTCATGCTGCATCGACAGGCGTCGCACCCACTCATTTCAGCCCTCGGGCCAAGCGTGTCATATACCTCTTTCAATCGGGCGGGCCTTCGCATATCGACCTGCTGGATTACAAACCCGAGCTGAAAAAACATCATGGCAGCGAGCTGCCAGACTCGATCCGTCAGGGGCAGCGGCTCACGGGAATGACTTCCGGCCAGAAGAGTTTTCCTGTAATCGCGTCAAAGTTCGGCTTTCATCAGGCGGGCCAGTCCGGTACTTTTGTCAGTAACCTGCTTCCATACACATCCCGTGTGATCGACGAAATCTGCATGATTCGCTCGATGCATACCGAGGCCATCAATCACGACCCGGCGATTACATTTATTCAAACGGGCTCGCAGCAGCCGGGGCGGCCTTCGCTGGGTGCCTGGCTGAGCTATGGGCTTGGGAGCGAGTCGGAAGATCTTCCGGCATTTGTCGTGCTGATATCGCATGGCTCGGGCAAAGATGCCAATCAGGGGTTGCTTGAACGCCTCTGGGGCAGCGGTTTTCTGCCGTCGAGCCATCAGGGCGTCAAGTTCCGCTCAAGCGGCGACGCTGTGCTTTATTTGTCAGACCCGCCCGGCATCGACCGCAGCCTGCGCCGCACGATGCTCGACAGCCTTTCTCAGCTCAACAGCCAGCAACTCGCTGAAACCGGTGACCCTGAAATCGCTACTCGAATCGGTCAGTATGAAATGGCCTTTCGAATGCAGGCTTCGGTGCCCGAACTGACAGACCTTTCACATGAACCGGCTTCGACATTTGAGCTTTATGGCGATGAGGCGAAAAAACCGGGCACTTTCGCGGCCAATTGCCTGCTTGCCCGACGAATGATTGAAAGAGGCGTGCGCTGCGTGCAGCTTTATCATCGGGGTTGGGATCAACACGGCGGCCTGGCCACGAATCTGCCCAAGCAGGCTCATGATATTGATCAGCCTCAGGCCGCATTAATCATGGATCTCAAGCAGCGCGGAATGCTCGACGACACGCTGATCGTCTGGGCTGGTGAATTCGGCCGGACGGTATATGGTCAGGGCGGACTGCTGGACGACTACGGCCGCGATCATCATGGCCGCTGCTATTCGGTCTGGCTGGCAGGCGGCGGCATTCAGCCGGGCATGGTTTATGGCAAGACAGATGAATTTGGCTATAACATTGTGGAAAATCCGGTACATATTCATGACCTCAATGCCACGATTCTGCACTGCCTAGGCTACGACCACACTCGTCTGACATTCCGATTTCAGGGCCGTGATTATCGCCTGACGGACGTCCATGGAAATACAATTAAAGAGATTCTCAGCCAGAAAAGCTGATGTAATTTCAGTTGAAATTGAATCAGATTCTTCAAACAGCATTTTCAATCTACGACAGAATTCTGATTAAATCTTATCTCATTTGGCCATGGCTTTAAGAATACTGCCATACATATCGTCCACCAGCCAAGCCCCGCCTGAAGCACCCTGATCAAGCCTGAGCAGAGTACCGTCAGGCCCAATGATAGCCGTCACCAGATTATGCAAAACTTCTTTCTCACCCGGGCCATACATTAATCCGAGCTGCGGGCCAAATTTGCCCAATTCTTCATGAGTGGCCACGCCAAAACTCCAGAGCGGCATCTTCGCGCCCTTGGCAGCGGCGTGCTTCGCCAGCACTTCGGGCGTATCGTTCTCCGGATCAAAACTCACAGACAGAAGTCGAACATTTTCGCCCTTGCCGGTTGCGGATAACCTCGCGGCCAATTCGCCAAACTTGCGATCCATCATCGGGCAAAAATTCGGCAGCGGGCAACGGGTATAAATAAATGTCAACAATACAATTTTGCCACGATAATCACCGAGCTTCGCGGCTTTGCCATCCTGAAGCGTGAATTGAAATTCGGGCACCAGTTCACCAGCCAGAAGCAGCGTTGGTTTAGCCTGAACTTCCACACCATTGGGCCCGAATTTGATTGCAGCCGGTGGTGCAGGATTGGTAATGACCAGATTTTTGATTTCAATATCATCTGATTTCACTATCAACTCGCCTTCGACTTCGTCGCCAGGAAAAAGCTCGTTGAGCACCTCCTGCCCCTTCAGGTCAAAAGGCATCGTCATTGCTTTCATATAGCCAGGTATTTCGTCGTGACGAATCATTACCTGCCCGGACTCTTTATCAATCTTCCTCACAGTGCCCGTCAGTTTGTATCGTTTCGGCTCGGCTGTTTTGGCAGCAGTTGAACCAGAGACAGTCGCCGATGACCCAGCATTGGAAGCCTCTGGCTGGGCGGGACTTGACGCTGCGTTTTGCCCGACAGGCGGAGGAGTCACGACTACAACCGACCTGACTCCAAAAAACGCATAGACCGCCACGCCGATCAGCAGAACAATCAGTATTTTAAGCGACTTCCAGAGATCCATCGTCAAGACTCCATCGGGAAATTGGCATCAACCGGCGTGCTTGACAATTCCGTAATAAAATTCGCGAATCGCTCTGCAAAAGCCTCAGCCAGCCCTGCTCCCTTGGCAGCGGTGGCCTTGTGCGGGTTGCCCGCGCCCGAGTTGGTCGTAAGCACCTGCCATGGTCGGGAAAATTCAACCCAGCCTTTTCTCAATGCTTCAATGGCCGCCGGCCGCATGCTGCCATCATCAGCCCGGGCCATCTCAACCAGGTCGGGGCGAAGGTGCAGCATCATGCTGGTTTCCAGCTCATCGGCATGATCTCCATCCAGATTTTCCAGTATTTCTTTTCTTACATCGCCAATCATTCTGAACCAGTGGCATATAAACATATTAACACTTGTTTTGCCGTACCACTCTCGAAGGATCCATTTCAGATCATTCCCGCCGTGGCCATTGAGAACGACCAGTTTTTTCACCCCATGCCGATCCAGCGACTGTATGACATCGCCAATAATCGCCCCGATGGTTGATGGATTGAGATTAATCGTCATCGGATAATCCATCAGATTCGTTTCGGTGCCGAAAGGAATCGGCGGCAGCAGCCAGACAGAGGCCCCTTTTTGTGTTGCCCGTTCGCAGGCCATTTCGGCCAGGGCCTGCACCTGAAAGGTATCCGTTGCGTAAGGCAGGTGGAGGTTGTGCGGCTCGGTGGCTCCGGTTGGCAGCACAGCAACGTGGGCCGGGCCTTTTTCACGAACATGGTGAAGCGTGGCTTCCGCAAGATTCCAGCTTGTTCTTCTGGCCATTTGATTCATTATTCCGGGAGAGTTACTGCGATGCTGCCTACCCATGCAGGGCTGTTCGTGGTTAAATATCTGACAATAAAGGATAAAATAGCTTCGCCTGCATCTGCAAGCCCGGCGGAGCCAGTTTTTCCCACCAATCATTTGCCAGGGTTGCCAGTCGCCATGAAAAGCTCTGAAGCCGTCAACTATTATTTCAATCAGGCTGCTGATTCACTTGGGTTGAAAGAGAGCCTGCGAAAGCTGCTGATTACCCCCGAGCGAAGCATAAAGGTTGAGGTCTCCATCCCGCTCGACAATGGCGAGATCGGCAACTTTGTTGGCTATCGTGTCCAGCACGACTGTTCCCGCGGGCCTTTTAAAGGCGGCCTGCGTTATCACCCGCAGGTGGATACCGATGAAGTCACCGCGCTGGCAAGCCTGATGACATGGAAGACAGCCGTCGTTGACGTGCCCTACGGCGGCGGCAAGGGCGGCATTCAGTGCGACCCGAAATCGCTCACTCGCAGCGAACTTGAGCGTGTCACTCGCAAATTCGTGCAGCGCATCCACGACTTCATCGGCCCGAAAATTGACATCCCAGCCCCCGACATGGGCACTGATGGCCAGGTGATGGCCTGGATCGCTAACGAATACGCCAAGTTCCACGGCTTTGAACCTGGCGTTGTTACAGGCAAGCCAGTGGATTTGCATGGAATTGTCGGCCGCGAGGAAGCCACCGGGCGAGGTGTCGCCACGATGACCCGAGAAAGCCTCAAGAAAATGGGCCGGGGTGTTGAAGGAGCAACCGTTGCCGTGCAGGGATTCGGCAACGTGGGGAAGGCTTCTGCGGTTTTTCTGGCGGGGATGGGGGCGAAAGTGGTAGCCGTGAGCGACGTTTCCGGCGGTATTTACGAGCCGAAAGGGCTTGATCTGGATGCTCTTTCGGCACATGTCTCGGCTAAAGGCGTCGTGGCTGGATCTGGGCAGGGTCAGGCCGTGAGCAACGAAGAATTACTCACATTACCTGTGGATGTGCTGATTCCAGCAGCACTTGGCGACGTGATCACCATGCAGGTGGCCCCTCAGATCAAGGCCAGTCTGATCGTGGAAGGGGCGAATAACCCGACATTTCCTGATGCCGACGACATTCTCCGACAAAATGGAATCGTTGTCGTGCCCGATATTCTGGCCAATGCCGGCGGCGTGATTGTGAGCTATTTTGAGTGGGTGCAGAACTTGCAAAATTTCAGGTGGACCTATGATCAAGTCCTCAGAGAGCAGGATTCTCGGATGTCAACGGCATTCGACCAAGTCTATTCTCTGGCAAGAGAGCAGAATGTATCGCTGCGACAGGCAGCGTTTCTAATCGCCATTAAGCGCGTAGCACGAGCAACCGAGCTTGGTGGTTATTGATTTGACTTCAAAATGAAACGGAATCGATCCAATTTCATTAAAGCGAAGCTCTTCAATACCAGAATTTTGATTGGAATGGGAAAGGTGGAACTTGAGTTGCCCTTTCAGATTCATTATAACAGACTCATCTCACCCACCTGTCCAGCCAATGCGGAAAGAAAAAATGACCTTCTACTACCAGTTGAAATCAATTAAGTCACCGCTGACGTTGATCGCTGCTCACCTTTTGGTTTTGAATTTATTCATTACAGCGGCCCAAGCACAGAATCCGACGGCTGACGAGAATAAAAAGCCCGGTGCCCGCGACTGGCAGCTCACTCGTGTTCGGCTCAATGATACGCACGGCTTTCGTTCGCCCTGGATTGAAGGCTATTGCGACAAGCAAAGCGTGAAAGCCGGCGAAAAGCTCAAGATCATGGTTTCTACTGCCCCCGCTTCCCCATTTGAAATTGAAATCTTTCGCATGGGCTACTACGGCGGTAAAGGGGCCAGGCTTATGCAAAAGCTCGGCCCGTTTGAAGGCAAACCACAGGCAACCCCGAAGCCCGGCAAAAAAAACATCCACGAATGTACATGGGAACCGTCCACCGAAATCACCATACCGGCCGATTGGACAAGCGGCGTCTATCTCGGTCGGTTGTCAATGATCCCGCCCAATGATCAGACGAATGGTTATCAAAGTTATGTTGTCTTTATTGTAAAGGACGACCGCCCGGTTGACATTCTTTTCCAGTGCTCTGACAACACATGGCAGGCTTATAACCGCTGGCCTGATAACTACAGTGTTTATACGGATAAGAAAGGCAATCAGGGCCCCTGGGCCGATGTCAGTTTCAATCGGCCTTATGGCCGTGAGGCGCAGTTTGAAGGCGTCGTGAATGATCCGCTCACGCTTGGCTCCGGCGAATTTCTGCCATTTGAATTTCCGCTGGCCTATTGGCTGGAAAAAGAAGGATACGACGTTTCGTATGTTTCCAACAGCGATATGATCTCGCCTGAGCGTGGCCTTAAGGCCAAGGCCTTTATTTCGGTGGGGCATGATGAATATTGGGATATTCGCCAATATCAAAGTGTGGTCAAAATGCGAGATTCAGGCGTGAATCTGCTTTTTCTTGCCGGAAACTCTGTTTGCTGGGTCACGCCATTGACGCCTTCCACTCAGGGCGAGCCACTACGCACGATGTTTCGTGGCGGCCCTTTTGGCGGTAATTACAAATATGCGGTCGATCGTCATCGCGATCATGGCCCTTTTCCGCATCGGGGGCCGGATGAAGGCTATCTGATGGGGGCGCGGAATGTCGAGCCTGTCAATGGCGGCGGCGATTGGGTCTGTTCCAAGCCTGACCACTGGATTTTTGAGGGAACTGGCATGAAAGCCGGCGAGCGAATTGCCGGCCTGATTGGCTGGGAATACCACGGCGACCCACCCAAAGACATTCCAGGGCTTGAAATCGTCGGCCAGGGAACGGCGTTTGTCGGTGGTGTGAAACCCCAGCAATGGACGGCCACCATCTATCCCGGCCCCAAGGGGAATTTCGTCTTCAATGCCGCCACGATTTTCTGGGCTCAGGGCCTATCAAGCCCACCGGGGCATACACTGCCATGGACACACTGGACTCGCCCGCACGGGCCAGATGAGCGAGTTCAGCAGATCACAAAAAACCTGCTGAACCGGGCTTTGAAAAAGCCGTAAAAGGCAAAATTCCAGGAATCAAGCGATGCAGTTGATCGCGATTCATTCAAGCGATCAACTGCGGCTGATCAGACATGCAATTCCGCATTTTGCCTGAGCAGATTAGGATAACGCTGCCGCACAGGATCAACCTGCGACGCAATAAATTCATCCACCTGCTCGCTTGACCGACCAATGTAATCTGCCGCATTAAGAGCCGATTCCATATCGACACTGGCAAAAGCAGATGTCGTTTGCAGGCGATCCAGTAGGTCGATTTCGCCCGTTTCGCCTGATTTATAGGCTTTAATGGCCACCATTGACTGTTCGCGGATCACCTCGTGCACATCTTGCCGGTCTGCACCCGCTTTCACCGCGGCCATCATCAGGTTTTCTGTGGCCATAAACGGCAGCTCCCTGCGCACGTTTCGGTCGATAATCGCCGTGTTGACCACCAGCCCGGGCACCACATTCAGATAGATTCGCAAAATGGCATCGGTTGCGAGAAATGCCTGCGGCAGAATCAGCCTGCGCACCGCACTGTCGTCAAGTGTTCGTTCCAGCCACTGGGTCGCGGCCGTTTGGGCGGCAGCCTGTGGCTGGGCCATGACAAATCGAGCAAGCGAGCAGATTCGCTCGCTGCGCATCGGGTTTTTCTTGTAAGCCATGGCTGATGAGCCAATCTGGCCTGATTCAAAAGGTTCATCCAGCTCACGGTCGTGCGACAGGAGTCGCATATCCGTACCGAATTTATGTGCCGTTTCGCCAATCTGGGCCAGTGTGGCCAGTATCTGCGAATCAATTTTACGCGTGTAAGTCTGGCCTGAGACGGGAATCACCTCGCTGAATCCGAAATCGGCAGCCACTCTCTTTTCCAGCTCAATCGCCCGCGTGTGGTCGTTATTAAAGAGTGCCAGAAAGCTGGCCTGGGTGCCCGTCGTGCCTTTCACGCCCAGGAATTTCAGGTCGCTGATCCGGCGTTCAACTTCCAACAAGTCCATCAGCAAGTCCTGGCACCAGAGCGTTGCCCGCTTGCCGACCGTCACAAGCTGGGCCGGCTGATAGTGTGTATAGCCCAGGCATGGCTGTTTTTTCCAGTGAGCGGCGAAGGTGGCAAGGGCATCGATCACACCAACAAGCGTGTCTCTGACGAGTTTCAGAGCATCGCGAAGCTGCACCAGATCGCCGTTATCCGTCACGAAGCAACTGGTTGCCCCCAGATGAATGATTGGCCTGGCCGCTGGTGCCACATCGCCAAAGGCATGCACATGGGCCATGACATCGTGTCGCAGTTTTTTCTCATAAGCCGCGACTTTCTCAAAATCAATATCATCAAGATGTGCAGCAAGCTCGGCCACCTGCTCTTGAGTGATTGGCAGGCCCAGCTCCATCTCACGAAGGGCAAGCGAATGCCAGAGCCGCCGCCATAATCCATAGCGGGTCTGGGCCGTCCAGAGATTGCTCATCTCGCGTGAGGCATAACGGGTCACAAGTACGTTGTCGAAACTATTGGTGCTCATGAAATCGTGACAATCCTGACATCAGTCGAACATCTGCCGCCGAGACAGCATTTACCCTTTTTTCTCACTTAACTCTCAGATTATCCTGAAATACCGGGCATAAATCAAAGCGGTTTTCAAGCGATGTTTAAAGCCGAAGTATTGCTGTGAGCAATTCGAAAAAGAAAAAGAGGCAGTTCCATCGAACCACCTCTCTCTGCGAATCTTTGTAAACAGCGTTTTTGACTTGATCCGTGATCAGCTATTCTTGGCCAGCACGAGCGCCTTTTCAGGCGTTTCAGGGCTCTGCCAGTCAAACCATTTTTCGTCAAAATTCACACGACGCCCCTGCTTCATCGCAATGTTTGACGTGAGTGCAATCACGGCATCAGCCAGAGCAACTTCGCCCTTGCAGCGTGGCTGGAATTCATTCTGGGCGTGATAGTTCTTCGGGTCGCCCTTACGCATGCAGTAAGCAAAATGCTCAAGCTCTTCACGATAGCCGCGAGAAGGATCTGCTGTGGCCGAACCGCCAAGGCTTGAAGCAGCCGATGGGCCGGACCATGTGGCTGATGTTTCTGCGGCTGGCTTGCCGCCGGGGCCAGTCTGCATGGTGACGGACATATTCCGCCCGCCAAGCTGTGCCTTATTCCGGTCGTTTTCTTTGTAGAGCAGGATTTCCTTCTCTTCTTCGATGATCATGGTGCCATAGGTGCCCATCACCTCTTCGCCATATTTTTCAAAGGCGTTGGTGTTGATCGAAGAATAGGTCACGATCACTCGATCGTCCTTATCCTTACCCGGGAATTCAAAGGCGGTGTAAACATGGTCGTCCACCTGGCGGCCATCTTTATAGAAATGATTGCCGCCATAGCCCTGAACTGAAAGCGGATGCTTCTTGCCCAGGAAGATCGAGCAGGCGTCAAGCTGGTGGCTGCCCAGCTCGGCCATCAGGCCCGCTCCGGTGCGGTCATAAAGCCGCCAGCGGATCAGTTCGTCGATCGACTTCCATCCCCATTTGTTGAAATCAATCGATCGATCATCTTCCGGAATTGGCCGCTTCCAGCTATCCCAGTAAACGATATTGCCGGCTTCGTCTTTCATCACCACCGGGTTGCCGTCGGCACCATACTGAATGTTGCCATCCTTATCCTTGGCAAAAACCGGCTGACCATTGTTACGGTGCCAAAGGGCACGAATGTGGCGAACATCGCCCAGATGGCCGTTCTGGATCAGGAAATTGGCATTGTCATAGAGCACGGAATAATGCCGCTGGTGGCCAATGGCCAAAAGCCGATTGGTATCGTGGGCCGTCTTGACCATGTCTTTACACTGTTCAACAGTGCGAGCCATCAGCTTTTCACAGAAGACGTGCTTACCGGCCTTCATGGCTTCGATGGCGACAGGAGCATGCAGCCAGAGCGGCAGGGCAATGACGATCAGCTCGACTTCCGGGTCGGCCAGAGCCTTGCGATAGTCAAAATCGTATTTCGACTTCGATCGATCAACCAGCTTGGCGACATCGCCTGGGCTGTATTGCTTGTGGGCCAGAAATTCCTTCTCGCCACGCTTGATCTGAGATGGACGAATGTCGCAGAAACCGACGTAATCGACATAGTCGCGGTTATGATAGCGAATCATCGCCTGGCAGCCTTCATCGCCCGTACCGATGACAACGGCCTTAACCGGCTTCACCGGCTCGCTTGACTGATAGCCGAAATAATAGGCACCCGCGGCCGGAGCAGCGGCTGCCCCCTTGAGAAAGTCGCGCCGAGAGAAGCCAAGGGCCGCATTCGTGTTTTCACGGCCGATCGTACGCTGGTCAGGTGTCAGGCTGGTCATTTTCAGATGGTCCTTATGCTGAATCAGTGACTCGTTATAGAATTATTATAGATGGACGGTGTTCGTTTGTCAGGCGGTGGCCGCTTCGCGACGGGCCCGGCGGGCTCGGATCATCGGGCCAAAAAGTACGGCGTCAAGACCGACCCAGAGGCTCGTCGGAATGAACAGAAGTGCCATACAGGCAAGAAATTCGATCATGTTTTTATTCACGATCAAATAATGCCCCTCAGCCATCGGGTTTTCAGGCAAGCCCGGTAATGGCGGCATGGCCAGATAAAACATCGTGAGAAGCCATGCCCCGCCCAGACAGCCCAGCGGCGTAAAAAGCCCCAAGAGCAGGCTCACGCCCGAAAGTGTTAGCCCCCATGCCGTGAGGCGATTGATCACGTCAAGCTGTGTCCATGCATGCGGCACAGGCCCCTTGGCTTTCTGCTCAGCGGTCAGTGATTTATCAGCACTCGTAAAGATTTCGTCGCGGATGGCATCCAGCGCAGTGACCAGTTTTTTGCGATCAGTTTCCAGGTCTTTCCGCTTGGCCTGAGCACGCTCGCGCTCATACGACATGGCATCAGGATTGGCCAGCAGGGCCTGATTCTGACTCAGCTCATGAAGATATTTATCGAGATCTTCCGTGTTCTGACGATCTTTCGTCCAGGCGTCAAGCTTTTTGACAGCCCCTTCATAGGCCTTGTCTGCGGCGGTTTTCTGGTCGGCCGTCAGGGCGTAGTGGCTGGTAAAGGCGTCGAGTTCTGCCTTCCACCGGCCAGCGGCCGTTTTGGTGTCAAGGTGGGCCACACTGTCAACGTCAGGAATAATGGACCGGAAGTGATCGGTCAGCGGGCCATTGGCATTTCGCAGATAAACCTCTGCTGAAAAAGGCTTTGGCGACTGAAACGACCGAACTTTTTCCATACCTTCGTAAAGGAAATGCCAGCCGATCGCCATACGCAGGACAACCAGAAAAAAGGCGGCCATAAAGCCGGGATAACGATCACGCTTGGTGGAAGCACTCATGGTTTATTGAGAATCCGGAATTTTCGGCAGGCTCTCTGGGGGAAAAGCCCGGCGAGATGATACGCTCTGGCAGGACGGTTGATAACCCGTCAACCGTTAATTTACCCGAATTTCGCCTCGATTGCCAGTGTCAATCAACCAATTCGAAATTCTGGATAACGTTTATCTCGCCACAATCTCTTCAACCGATCAAAACAAGCCTTAATTCTCAGTTTCGGTCGAATCGGAGGGCATCCGCAGAACCTGCCCGGGTCGAATCGGAGTCCGGCTGTCGTCCAGAACATCATTGTTGAGATCGACAATTTCCTGACTTCGGCGGGCATCGCCCAGATAGTCGCGAGCTATTGTGCGAAGCGTCTCGCCCTGCTGCACCCGATGCCTTCGTCCGGCCCCATTGTTCCCTGTGGCCGTTCTGGCAGCTGTTTCACCCACCGGCTGGCTGATGATCTCGCCCGGTGTGTTTGATTCTGGCGAGGCCGTTGCCGCTTTCTTACGCACGGGGGCCTCGGTCGGAGTTGATTCAATTTCATTGCCGGTTCGCACCGCCCGGCTGTCAAGCGATCGAGCCACGGCTTCCGGCTTTTCATCCGGAGCCGGCTTTTTCCCGGCAATGCCTGAGGAGTCAATCAGCGATTTATCAAGGCTCTCCATAGCCGGAATGCGAATGGAATCGCCCACATGTAGCTGATCAATTTTGGCAACCTTCTGGCGGTTGGCACTCCAAAGTGCTTTATAGTAGCGGCCTGAGCCATAGTAATCGCGTGATATCGTCCAGAAATTTTCGCCTGACTGCACCACATGCCGAATCGGGGCAATATCAGTCGAGCTGATCGGCTGCATGGTCGCCGGAGAGCTGTTCTGAGAAGCATTAGAGATACCACTTGCTGCCATTCCAAGACCGACTCCAGTGGCTGTCGCACCCGCCATGGCAATGGTGTTGGCACCATTTCGTGCTGGTGTAGCGATCGAACGAAGCACCCGGCCCTTGCCATTGGGAATCGTCGGCCAGTCAGCCTGGGCAACGGGCAAGCCCGCCCGGCTTTTTGCACCAGCGGCAGATGATTTAGCATCCACCGGCGAGTCGGTATTTTTGAGCGATGAAGAGGGCTCACTCTCCTGCACCAACGACGCAGCGGGTGCTTTCACCATCGGTTTTGGCTGATTATCTGTCGGCAGGCCTGGTGGCTCAGGTGCGCTGACCGGCGCTTCAGGCATATTCTTTGCCGCGAGCGATCCGGGTAGATCCGCCGGCGCTTCCGCGGCGGCCTTCACAGGTTCTGTAGGAGGTGGGGACGTTATTTTGAGATCAGCTGTGGTTGGCTTATCGCCTGATTTCGCCAGGTCGTTGGCGACTTTGGCACCGCCAATCCCAGCCGCCAATCCGGCCAGCCCCTTGGCTAAAGTATTATTTGAAGTGCTGGGAACTGCCTCAGGCTTGATCGATGGCTCAGGCACACTTCCCAGCGGCGGCAGGCCGGGGGGCTCTTGGGCTGAAGCTACGGATTCATCTTTCGCCAGATCGCCTGTCAGCGGAGGCGGCTCAACTTTGCCTCCAGCCTCGGGTAATCCCGGCAGAGCGGGCATTTCCCCCGGCTTGGCAGCGGCTGCAAGCGGCGGAGCCTCTTTCAGGCCATCAGTGGCCAATTTCGCTCCGGCACCCGCTGCGGCGGCCGTCAGGCCCGCAATCGGTGGCAGTGCATTGTTCTCTGTAACGGCTTCTTTCGGTAAGGTGGCGGGAGTAGTATCAGCCACCGGCGGCAGGCTGTTTTCACCAGGTGGCAGTGGTGGCGCACTTTCCACAGGTGGCAGTGCGCTGGCTGTGGGTAATGGCGGAGCTTCGTTCGCCGCCGCAATGCCGGGCAGCCCTTCCGGTGTTCCACCTGGTAAAGCCGGAAGCCCACCAGGCTCACTCGCACCAATCTTGACCGCAGAATCAGCCGGTGACTCGGCAGGTTTATCGGTTGGCAGAGGCGTTACCTCAGGCGACGGATTTCCGGCTGCCAAAGCTGGCAGGGCATCCACTGCGGCAGGTGGCGATGGTTCGGCGGCTTTGGCCACTTCCACTGATGGTTCTACGGTTTCAGCAGCTTTAGCAGCTTCTGCTGGCGGCTCTGCTGTGCCGGGTGTTTCTGATGTTGAAGCCAGTTTTGGGGCTGATTCCGTCGCTTCGCCCGATTCGGCTTGAGTCACCTCGGCTATTTCGCCTGGCTTTTCCGAGCCCGAGGCCATAAACCAGATCGCACCAGTGGCGGTAAGCCCCACAGTGGCGGCCGCGGCTGGGGCCCAGCGTCGGGCGATGTGAACGACACGTTTGACATTGATCTTCCGACCAGCTCTGCTCGCTGCTGCACCGCTGCCTGATTGCGGGTAATATTGCCGCCGGATCAGTTCGACGACGATGTTCGGATTGATACCAAGTTCAGTCAAAAATTCTGGATCAAATTGGGGCAATGTGGCCGGATCAAGCCCCATGGCTTCAAGCGTGGAAGGGTCAAGCCCGAATTCAGCCAGCCCAGCCGGATCGATCGTGGCCATGACCGGCAGCGTGATCACAACTTCTTCGGCAGTTTCTTCTGCCACGGGCACCCCGGCAGCATCTGCTGTCGGTTCGGCGACCGCTTCATCGACCTTTCGACCACGTTTAAAGAGGCTCGAAACAAGAGCAAACGGAGATTTCCGGGGCCCTTTTTCGGCACCGTTTGTAGCCATGCCTTCGCCTGATTGATCAGACGCACCTTGTGCCCCTGCCTGTGCCTCTGACTGCTCGCGGGCCTCACGTTCCATCGCTTCCCGACGCCGACGCTCCTTGCGGCTCTCACGTGGCACCAGCCCGCCATAATCTTCATGTTCCGGCTGATTTTCTGCGGCCACCACGCCTTGTTGCGACGGGTTCTGCGGCGGCTGGGCCGGAATATTCACCGGCGATTGCTGCGGCAGATACTGCTGCCAGGCCTGGTCCTGCTGACCATCGTCGTCATGCTGATCATCGTCGTTTTCGTAGAACTGATCGTCGTTACTCATGGCCGGGGAACTCCATTTATTCAGATCACTTCAGTCCGTTTATAGGCTCTTAATTTCGCGCTTCGTGAACGCGGATTGACCGCAAGTTCACCATCCGTGGCGGTAACAACTTTTCGTGTCAGCACTTCCCACTGCGGCATTTCACGCAGACGATGCTTGATCATTCGATCTTCCAGCGAATGAAATGAAATCAGAACGAATCGGCCACCAGGGGCAATCCACTCGTGGGCATGCTCCAGCAGACGCTCAAGCTCGCCAAGCTCATCATTCACTGCAATGCGTAAACCCTGAAAAACCCGCGTTGCCGGGTCGATCCGCCCGCGTGGGCCCGGCATGGCCCGCCGAATCAGATCAGCCAATTGGGCTGTGGTTTGAATTGGCCCTGAGCGTCGCTCGTTGACCACAGCCCGGGCCAATCGGCGGCTGTGTCGCTCTTCGCCATAGTGGTAGAAAATGTCGGCCAGCTCGGTTTCAGTCCACTCGTTTACGATTTCAGCTGCGGTGGGCCGATCGCCCGAGGTGTCAAAACGCATATCAAGCGGGCCATCGTGCTGGAAGCTGAAGCCGCGATCCG
>JBILGL010000432.1:0-4276 GCA_044351075.1 Isosphaeraceae bacterium
AGGCGGAATTGCAATCATACAATCAAATTTTTGATTGGCAGATTGAATTTCTCTGCCAGGCATGGACCAGTCAATGACAGAGGGAGAATCAGCAGATTGATCGTGTTGGATCAGCTTCAGGTATGCCCTGAAAGATTGGTGATCAATATTATTTTGTTTTAAATCATCGGGCAGGAAAAACGCAATTCGATGACGGCTGTCGTGCAGCAGGGTTGCATTTTCAGCAGTCGCCAACGGGTGATGCTCAAAACCCCAGACCTGAATAAACCGCTCGCGAAAATGGTAAGGATAGGGGCCGGTGTATGTGATGCCAAACCAGCGTGATGGGGGGGAGCAATCAATTGCGACTGCGGGTGGAATAATGACCAGATCGCCCTGATTTACCGTCACTTTGCGGCGATCGGTGCAGAGCTCGGTGGGCCCGTCAAGGCAAATGGCATAGAGCGTGCCGTCGGGTTCATAAAGCCGGTCGGTCGGTTCAGTGGGCGAAAAAATCCAGAACAAAGGCTCAAAATCGCGAATGGCATTTTCAAGCAATTGCAATTGATCTGAAATCATGATGAGTGAAATTATTCTGGGATAGGCTGCTGGCCAAGTGCCATCAGATTTCGTTCAATTGTTTCGCAGAAGCGTTCCAGCGGCAGGTCGTTGTCGTCTTCGCCGAACGGGTCTTCGATTTCAACGCCGATTTCTTCTATGCCGAAGAAAATGAAATTGACCAGCATGCATTCCGCCACAGAGGTGTACCAGTGCGGGCTGACGATACCGAAAGGTAGAGCAACCGCAAAGAAAACCAGGGCCCTGCGCAGGTGGACCATGTAAGAAAACGGCAGGGGCGTATTGTGAATGCGTTCGCAGCCGCCCAGAATGTCGATCAATTCCTTGACCATGTTGTCCATGGAGAGATAGACAATCGGGTCGATGGTTTTTTCCTGCATTGCCTTTTGTAAAAGGCCGGTGATACGAGTGGCAACGGCGAAGGGAACATGGTCGCATGCCAGGACCCATTCCACTTCCCTGGATGGAAGTCGGCGGGCCATGGGGCCGATGCCCTTGCGTTTTCTTAATACTTCAATCGTCGAATAGGCGAAAACGATGATCCAGACGATCACCTCTTCCTGCTTCTGACGATCGTTAGAGAGATGAATCTCGGCGGATCTGGCCAGATTCCGGCAGGTATTGATCATGGCGCCCCAGAGCTTCCGGCCTTCCCAGTATCGTTCGTTAGAAGCATTAATACGGAAAACCAGGAGAAAGCCGAGGGCAGAGCCAATGATCGAAACGATTGAAGTCGTTGAGGAAAAGGGGATGTCGTAGCCGAAATACTCAATGAAAAAGGCCCAGATCGTCAGCGGGATGACGCGCGAGAAGATACGCTCAATACGCGTGCCACGCGTATGAATCAGGTAGCGCCAGTAACGATGTGGGTCGTAGGTGATCATTCAGATTTTACATCCGTCTTGGCGACTGACTTTGTCCATTTTGCAATGAAAACGGCTTCACCCCAGTCGTGGTCGGGCCACATGGCAAGTCTTGGCGGGCCAAGCTCGCCGGTGCGTGGGTCGCTGAATTCCTGAGGCACGAGCTGTGGATACTCTCGGGCCAGCCGATCGGCCATTTGATCAGTCTCTTCATTCGTCATGGAGCCGATTGCATAGATCAGGCGGCCACTGGTTTTGAGGGCAATGACTGCCGCTTTCAGCCGCATTTCAACTGTTGCAACGGTCGGTGCAAGTTGTGATTCATCCGAACGAAGACGCAGTTCTGGCTCGGTTCGCCAGCGGTTCATGCCCATGCCGCTGCAATGGATCAGAATGCCGTCGTAGCTGCCGGCTTTGCCTGGAATCTGGCCTGCGGTCGCCTGACGAGTGGTGATGTTATGGCAGCCGCAGCGGCGGGCCAGAAGGGCGGCTGATTTCAGGAGCTTTTCGCTGGAAGAAGCGACAACGATCAGCCCCTTGCCCTTCATGCGGTCGGCAAGGTCAATAACGACGGATAGCTTCTCAGGCTCAAAGACGCACCAGCGTTCGCCGGGGTCGGGGTCGGCGATGGCGGCAACGGCCTGATCGCTGAAATCCTGATTGATCCAGCCCCATGGCTCTTTAGCTTTCGGGAGCTGAGCATGCTTGCCAAAACGGATGGCGGCCGTCAGTTTGCGGGCACGCCAGGGGCTTTGACCGCTGCCTTCGGTCAGCTTTTCAATGTGGTCGTCGATTGTTTTGTGTTTGCCCAGGTTGCGTACGCGAATCCACTGATGCGGCAGATGCTGGAAACCTTCGAGTATACGCGAGTGCCAGATTTTGGCGGGCTCGTCGGAAGGTGCTTCGGGCAGATGGTTGCGAACCCAGCCGGGCAGAAGACTCCAGGGATCGATATTGGCTTTTTGCGAGCCGACGATGCGTCGATAACCTTCGCCGCGAACGGCCCAGTTGGGCGCGCCAGCCAGCGCCATGAGACGCTCCGGGCGGATATCGCAGCGATTGGCCCAGTTGCGGTGGTTGTCGTCAATTCGGTCGCTTTCCAGCAGGGAAGCCAGCAAAAGCGGCCATTCAACCAGCCTTTGGTTGTGCCCCTTCAGCCAGCCGTGCCAGCGTGCAAGACCTTCCAGATAGCTGCGAAGCTTGAATTTCTGGAAGTCATTCAGCAGGCCTGTATCTTCTGGATGGGCTCTGAGGATGTCGATTAACCGCTTGCCCTGTGGCCTGGCAAGTTCGTCCCAGTATTCGCGGGCCATCATGGCGGCGACGTGTCCGGCGGCTCGCACGGGTGATACGGAGGCTGTGGAGGTGGCTGGTTTGGGCCTGACGGGGCCTCGTGAGGAATATGACCCGCTGGTTGGGCGTCGTTTGGGGGGCCTGGGGCGGTCGTGATTCATGATTGCTCGGTGCAGATGTTTCGGCGAATGAATGACATTGAATTGTAATGGGGTTTACGAGTGATATGACTAAGCAGATTTAGCGTGGTCTTCTTTCCGCCGTTTTACGATTTGGACGATAACCGACCGGGCCGGATTTTGTCGATCGATTTGGTGCGTGATCGCCATCAGGCCGAGCCTTGGATGAACTCTGAGGTTTTGGTCGATTGTGATTCTGGACGGTGCCCTTTCCGGCAGGCGTTTCAATGGTGTGCACAAATTTGCCCTCGCCCAGCGACTTATTGGCCTCTTTCATGCGTGCCATCAGGGCTTCACGCGGGGGCTTTGACGGAATCAGGCAATCGCAGCCCGAGCCGATCAGCTCACCCCGGCCGGCCTTGAGCAGGGCATCGCGAACAGCGAAATAATTTTCCGGCTTGAAAAATTGCAGAAGTGCACGCTGGAGTTTGCGGTCTTTGAGTTGTCTGTCCACATGCACTTCTTCACCTGTCATGGGGTCAATGCCGGTGTAATACATGCAGGTGGCGATGTCAAACGGGGCGGGGATGAAGTCCTGCACCTGATCAGGCCGATAGCCATTTCTTTTGAGGAAGAGGGCCAGATTGATCATGGCATGAATGTCGCTGCCGGGATGGCTGGCAATGAAATATGGGACGGTTGTCAGTTTCTTGCCGGCCTGTGCGGCTGATTCGCGAAACATGGTATCGAAGCCGGAATAATCTTCAATTACAGGCTTTTTCATCAGCCTGAGAACTTCAGGGTCTGTGTGCTCAGGGGCAACTTTCAAAGTGCCGCCGACGTGGTGCGCAGCCAGTTCCTTCATGTATTCCGGCGAAAGCTGGGCGAGATCCATGCGTACACCTGAGGCGACATGCACCTTACGCACGCCGGGAATATCGCGGCTTTTCTTCATCAGATCGACCAGCGGCCCATGATCGGTTCCCAGCAGTTTGCAGATTTTCGGGTGCACGCAGCTCAGTCGCTTGCATCTGGCCTCAACTTCGGGCTTCGTACAGCGCATCTGATACATATTGGCTGTGGGGCCGCCAATATCTGAGACAACACCTTTAAATTGTTCGTCGTCTGTCATACGACGAATTTCGGTAAGGATTGATTCCTGGCTTCGCGACTGGATGATTCGGCCCTGATGTGCTGTGATAGAGCAGAAAGTGCAGCCCCCAAAGCAGCCACGCATGATCGTGACTGAATCTTTGATCATCTCAAAAGCAGGAATCTTTTCTTTGTAAGATGGGTGTGGACGACGGGTGTAAGGCAGGCCATAGATGCGGTCCATGTCGTCCTGAGTGATCGGCAGGCCGGGCGGATTGGCCACGATCGCCTGACGGTCATGATATTGCACCAGGCGGCGGGCGTTAAGTGGGTTTGTCTCCTGATGAATAA
>JBILGL010000312.1:0-5546 GCA_044351075.1 Isosphaeraceae bacterium
GCTGTTGCGTGTGGCCCAGCCCGGCCCGCCTTTACACTGGTCGCCTGTGAATCGGTATTCAATCCGCAGGATGTAGTTGGAATAAGGCTTTTCAAAGAAGAGGTGGCCGAAGTGTTCCTTGAAGTCGTCGTATTTGTCGTAGGCCACTTTAATCGCGCCATTTTCCACGCGAAAAGTGTTGTATTTATCTTCGCCCAGCTTTTCGCCGGTCAATTTTGGGGTCCAGCCCGTCAGGTCCTTACCGTTAAAGAGCTGTTTCCATTCCTCAGCCTGAATCTGGCTGCTGAAAAAGCACAAAGCAGCAAAAACTGCGGATATCGTTTTCAGAATATTCATCTTTTTCCCTGTTGATTGTTGGGCCTGACCATTCACGACTTAACCAAGAAATATAACAGATTTGATTGGCAAATTCTTAATGAGTTTCAAAAACGGTTTTTCTCGATTTGCATCACCGCAAATGGCAGTCGGCTGGCTTGCCCGGTCGCAAGTTTTATTGACTATTTTCGGCTGCTTGTTAAAACTGCAAATGAATGATTGTTGGATCAATCAAAAACTCAATGATTTTGCGCCAACTGGATTCTGCACTGGCCAGTTTCTCGATTGCACCTGAGGGGGGGATCGCCATTATGTCTGATTTTCTGGATCATCTCGCAAACTTGACAGGCCTGAACGACTCTGTATTTGTTCTGCTTCTGACTCTGCTGGCCACCATCGTCAGTTTTATATTCGGAAAGTTGGCGATTAAAAAATTTCCGTTTGCTGAAATGGTTGAGTCTGGCGAAGGCATTGGCTCTTATTGCAATATCATTGGCGTGCTTTATGCGGTGGTGCTGGGTTATGTGCTGGTGAATGTGTATGAAAGCTATTCCACTGCCGATGCCAAAGTTGAGGATGAGGCATCGATCGTGATCGACTTGCTGCGAGACGCTGAAGGCTTGCCGCCAATTGACAGCCTGCTTTTTCGCAAAGCCACTCTTGAATATGTGGATTCAGTCATCGACGTTGAATGGCCTTATATGATCAGCGAGAAAAAGTTTCATGCAGAGACATTTGACAAGTTTGCGAACCTCTTTCATATTGCCCGTAGTGTGAGGTGTGAATCCGACGAACAAAGGCTTTTTCTTGCTGCCATTATTAACAAGCTCAATGATCTCTCCTCAACCCGCCGAGAGCGTGTGGCCGTTTCAGCATCAAGGCTGCCGGATATGCTTTGGGCCATGATTATTGGCGTCGGTCTTGTGTCATATAGCATTTGTTTCATTTTTCCGATTGAAAACAACCGGATTCGTCTCACTCTGATTTGCAGCACCGCGGCGACAATGACTTTTACCACGCTTTTGATGTATATTCTGGATCGGCCATATAATGGCACGATGGGTATTCAGCCCGATTCGTTGAAGCTTGTTCAAAAAATCGTCAAGGAAAAAAATCCTGACAAAATCTTTCATGAGGATGCCTCAGGTCGAAGTTATGACAAAATTAATGCCATGAAAGATGCCTTAAAACAACAGCTTATGAAAAAAATGCAGGAGGGCAGAAATGCCCCCCCGAGGAAAGATTAATCAATCGGCCAATCTCTTCATTTCACAGCGAGAAACTTGACACAGACAGGTGTCGGCACATTGATCGTCGCTGTTGGCTTGCCCGCCGGCTCGCCCGTCTTTGGGTTAATGCCGTGAAGCTCAATCAGCCCGGTGTTCTGGCCTTCGATCAGCATCCATTTGCCGGAAGGATCAACATTGAAATTGCGCGGGGTGTCAATCGCCTTTGACATATAATTACCCACATATTTCAATGCACCGCCTGGCTCTACGGCAAATGTCGTAATGGAATGATAGCCCCGGTTTGAGCCATACACAAAATGGCCGGCCGGGTGCACCACCACTTCGGCGGTATAGCTGGTGCCCTTAAAATCGGCTGGCAGTGTGCCGATCGTCTGCGTTTCCTTCAGCTCGCCTGTTTCGGCATTTACGTCAAAAGCCACCACGGTGTTGCCCATCTCATTAATCACAAAGGCACGCTTGCCGCCCGGAGCAAAAGCAAAATGCCGAGGGCCCGACTTTGGCTTGATTGCGGCATGCGGCGGATTGGCGGGCGTCATCGCACCAGTTTGTGGGTCAAATGCGAAAATCAGGACTTTATCAAGCCCCAGATCAGCCACGTAGGCGAATTTTCCGGAAGGCGCAAAATTCACCGAGTGGGCATGCGGCCCCTGCTGGCGATTCGGGTCTTCACTCATCCCCTTATGCTGCACAAAAGCCGTGAGCTTGCCCAGCGAGCCGTCTTCGTTAATTGAAACCGAGCCCGAGCTGCCGCCGCCATAGTTGGCAAATAGCACATAGCGGCCTGTGGGGTCAATCGACAAATGACAAGGCGCAGTGCCGCCGGTTTCCACCTGATTGATCTGCTTCAGGTCGCCATTGGCCTGAATTTCGAAGGCCGTGAGCCCACCGCTCTTTTTGCCGTTCTGGTCGTCGATTTCATTCACGCTGTAAAGATTTTTGCCGTTTTTGTGAATCGCCAGAAACGACGGATTCGCCACTTTCGCCGCCACGGCCGGTTCGGTTGTTGCACCCGTTTCGGTGTTCAGGTCAAATCGATAAATACCCTGGCTTTTTGTGCCATTGGTGTAGGTGCCGACATAAACCCGCAGCGTCTCGGCCTGTGCCGTCGTCATGACCATCCCCACCATCAGAAAACCCAGCGAAAGCCGGGTGATTGATTTCAACTGACTGAAAATAGATCTCATATCGTGCTGTTTCCCTGTTGATTTACAACTCTGATCCCCGCCGCGCATCGTGAAATTTGCCCGGCAACTTTTCATTCACCAGCGTATTCGTGCAAGTGCCGCGTGTCGAGAGTGCACCATTGATTTTTTGCAGCGATTGCCAGTTGAAATCTCGCCCCGGTTTCTGGATATTGACTCATAAAGAAACTGCTGGCAATCGACCCGAACTAATCGCAACAAGACCGGAAAATCACCATGCCCCTCTTTCGCCGCTCTCTGCTGAAGTCATCACTTGCCGCTTTTCTGCCCTGTTTTTCCAGGGTTTCGGTCGCAATTGCCGCCGATATGCCTGAATCCTACAGCATCCCCACACTTGATCTCAACGGCTGGGCTGATCATCAGGTCGTGGTTGATCGCGAACCCGGCCAGTATCTCGGCCACCCCACCACCGTTCTGCTGGAAGACGGTAAAACCATCCTGACCGTCTATCCCAAAGGCCACGGCCGCGGCCCAATCCAATACAAAAAATCAACCGATGGCGGCAAAACCTGGAGCGACCGCCTGCCCACCCCGCCCAATTGGGTCACTTCCGGCGAAACCCCCACGATTCACCGCGTGATTGATGCCGCCGGCAAGAAGAGACTGGTGCTTTTTTCTGGCCTTAAGCCAGTGCGGAAAGCCGTTTCGGATGATGATGGTGCGACCTGGACAGAACTCCACCCGATCGGCGAATATGGCGGCATTGTGCCGATGGGCAGCGTGGTGAAACTCAATGACAAGCCCGGCCACTATCTCGCCCTTTTTCACGACGATGGCCGCTTCATGATCGAGCCCTATCGCCCTTCACCCAAGGGGTTCTACGTCTATCAGATTGAGAGCCACGACGGCGGCCTGACATGGAGCCAGCCCCATGCCATCGCACATCTGGACGATGCCCATCTGTGTGAGCCGGGGGCCATTCGCTCGCCGGATGGCAAGCAGATCGCCGTTTTGCTGCGTGAAAACAGCCGGAAGCATAATTCCTATCTGATCACGTCAGAAGACGAAGGTAAAACGTGGTCGAAGCCTCGTGAACTGCCCGCCTCGCTCACTGGCGACCGCCATACAGGCACTTATGCCAACGATGGCCGCCTGCTCATCTCATTCCGCGACACCACCCGAAAATCACCCACCAAAGGCGACTGGGTGGCATGGGTGGGCCGATATGAAGATATCATCAGTGGCCGCGAAGGGCAGTATCGTGTGCGAATCAAGGATAATCACAAATCGGCAGACTGTGCCTATCCAGGTGTTGAACATCTGTCAGACGATATCTTCGTCCTGACAACTTACGGGCACTGGACACCCAACGAGCAGCCCTATATTCTCTCAGTCCGGCTCAAGCTGGCCGAGCTTGATGCTCTTGCCAAAAAGCAGGGCTGATCAAAGCGGGTGATGTGAGTTTCTCATCGATTTGATGAATGGACGTGCGTGTTTCACTACCATTGCACACTGCGACGATTAAAACACTTTAAAAGTAAGATCGTTACCTGTGGGCTGAAGGCTCACCTCATATCAGCCCAGGGCAAGCGTAAGCGTCGCCCTGGGTTAGTGTAAGGGAAATGAAAACCTGTTCAATGTTCATTTCTGGCCGTCAGGCCAGGAAATGAATAAGTTTTTTAGGCTTGAAACTTTGTAATTGAAATACTAAGGCCCTTGTTTTGCTTGCCCGTGGCTAACTTGGCAAGGGCTTTCAGCCATAAAGAAAATGATTTCACGAATTTATTATCACCAAGAGTACTTGATTTTTCAGAAGCAAGATTTCTTTTAGCCGATTCCGACCTCAACCCGCGCGATTTCGTAAGGGGTGAGGTCAATATCCACCGCATCGTCGCTCACGGAGAGGTCGATCACCGTCTGGCCCCGGTCGTCGATCTGCCGGGCAAATGTCGGCGGAATTATCAGCCGAAGCCGCACGCGGGCCGCTCGGCCAGCCGATTCCACCAGATGAAAAACGACTGATCCGCCCCGCCCTTCGCTGCCATTTGGCAGATATTCCACTTTGGACATCGTCACATTGCGATGATCAAGATGATAAAACCAGCCGCGATGCCCCACTGAAGGCGGCCCGCTGCGCACCGGCACCACCACTGGCGGCGTGAGCTGATCCTGCACCGCCTGATGCGGAAATTCAAGGTCGAGCACCAGCGCCATGCGGAACGACCGCGCCTGCTCATTGCCTGTGATCAGCACCGTATCAAGCATTCGCTGGCCATGGCGGCGATGATAGGGCAAGCCCTGCGGCAAAATCGTGATTCGACGACTCCCCTGGCCAATTTCTATGGCCTCAGGCGTTGTCGGACGATTGGCGGTTGTCGGGTGTGCCTGAAGGTGTGCCAGCCGCCGCATGCGGGCATCAGCCTCGCGCCAGGCCCAGCGGCAGACCAGTGCCCTGCCCCAGTTGCTGTAGGCTGCATGGGTGGACGAAAAAAAGCTCTCGTCAATTTCTGATAGATGGATCGTCAGGTCCATCGTGGGCCGCCCAAGGCTCGCTTCATACACCTGTTCAAAGCGGGCCACCGTGCGTTCAGGGTCCGATGGGTCAACCACCCGGCCACGAGTGCGCACTTCCATGCGGGCCGGGCCGCCATAACAAACGTCAGGGTTACCTTCCTGAATCATGCAGGTCGTATCTGTCGAGCCGCCCACGCCAATCAGGGAAAGCTGCTGCCCCATGCGTGCCTGAGGCTCGCCGGGCCGCTTCAGCCCTTTGAAGCCGCCGGTGGCGGCGTCGATCGATACGACAAAATGTGGATGGATAATCTGGTTGGCCTCGAAG
>JBILGL010000313.1:0-5539 GCA_044351075.1 Isosphaeraceae bacterium
ATTAATATAACTTCGTGTGAGTGAAAAAAGCATGAAATCAAGATCGACTCTTAATTGCTTTAAATCGCTTGAGCGCAAACTATCTTCAAATGAAACGTTATTAATTTTCTCGAAATGATGCTGTTTGTCGTCGCCCATAAATGCCTTATAACGATATGCAATCTGCATACTTCGTGATTTTAATTCGCTATCAGGCAGAAAATGCACAACAACACGCTCAAGATGAACAAGATTCAAAACATTACGTAAGGTCTCTGTTCGCGTTTCCTCTGACTTGAAATTATGAAAAATATCTCTACCGGTTTTGAGAAAACCCATGCCGATCTGATCATTCGGTGCAATCGTAAAGCCGGGATCATCAAGGCCAAGACGTTGAAAGTCAAGAATCAGATTTTCCAGATGCAAACGATGAAATGTGTCATAATCAATGAGTTGCATCGAGAGAAACATGTTTTTATCGCGAGCCTGTTTTGAAAAACTAAAAGATTTCCTCATGAAAGCGAACATCGTTGAGCTGTCCCATAACGGATAGATCTGTGCCTTTTCGACAAGAAAATTATTATTCGAAATAAAACAAATCAAATCAAACCCCTATAGCATGATCAATTGAAATAATTCTTAACGAAACAATCAGAAAAATTACAATGCAAAACTTTTCGCCTGACTCGCCAATTTATGAGATTGAAAAAAATGTCTAATCAAGCTTGAAACTGGAATTGTTTTTATAGAAATAAAGGCAAAAGCTCGGTTTAATTAATAAGAATTATTACTAAATCATTCGTCGTGACTGAATTTTGTTCTTCGCCCGGACTTGTGCTCGGAGTGTTTTCGCTTGCTTTCAACGCGCTCAATCTGCGATGACTTCGTTGGTTTTGTTTCACGGCGTTTTTTCGGCACGACGGTAGCGGCCTGAATCAGCTCGACCAGTCGTTCAAAGGCATCCTGCCGGTTGCCTTCCTGCGTGCGTTTGGACCGTGCCAGCAAAATGAGGTTGCCTTCTGCATCAAGCCGTGAGGGCCCGGCAAGTTTTTTCAGACGCACGCGCACTTCCAGCGGCAGGGCTTCGCATCTGAGGAAATTAAATCGGAGCCGAACGGCGGTTTCCACCTTATTGACATTTTGACCGCCAGGGCCGGAAGATCTGAGAAATTCCAATTCAATTTCATTTTCGTCAATGCTGATTCTGGAATTGATTTCAATCATTTTGTGGCTCATTCCTGAATCAGATTATGCGAGATAAGTCTCAAACCACTCCAGCGTATGCTGCATGGCTTCGGGCGGAAAAGCATGGCCCTGACGATGATTCCAGTTGCCGATCGCCCGCCCATTGCCGGTGAGCTTCCAGAGAGGCATATTGGCTTCAATATAAGGCCAGCTGATATCTCCGTCGGCCGAATCGCCGCCCATCAGCAGAAAAGCACGTGGGGCCACCAGTGACAGCAAATCGGCGTGATTTAAACCCGGTTGCATTTCATTAATGGCCGAATCAAGATACCAGGGTGCATTCCAGTTCGAATAGCCAATGCCGATACCACCTTCGCTTGAAACAGTGGCCTTAACGCGTTCATCAAATGCTGCCAGATAAAGCACTTCCTTGGCGCCGAGGGAATGGCCTACTGAGCCAATGCGTCGCGGGTTGACTTCCGGCAGAGCTGCCAGCAGATCAATTGCCCGAATGGAGTCAAAAAGCATTTTGGACATTCCTCTGACCATCGGATGCCGCCGATGTAGCCACGAAACCGCTTTGAGCAGGTTTTTTGGCTCGCCATATTGCCAGAGATAACAGCGTGGGCAGAATGCGACATAGCCGGCCCGGGCCAGCTCCAGCCCGATCCACTTGTTTTCCGGCCCTTCCAGCCCGGCAGGCTGTCGAATCGTATAGTCAACCGTCGAATGAAAGACACCCACGGCCGGCTTTTTTCGGGATTGATCGCTATTTGGTTGCGATAATGGCCGCAGCAGGTAGCCTTCTACCGGCAGGCCTGGCTCGGCTTCGTATTGGATCAGTTCACGAAGCACACCGGCTTTTGTGTCGGATTCAAGCACTTTCCATTTCGGCGCAGATTCGGGCCTCGGGATTTCGCCCAGATAGGTCATCCATTTTTGTCGGATTTCATTTCGGCGTATCGACCACGCCGGCGCAGAAGTGATGGGATTGCCGTTTGCATCAACCAATACCGGCTTTACCTGATCAGTCTTTGGCGGTAGTTTTTCAGGCTTTTTTTGCAGGCTGTCAAACCATACAGCGGATGTTTTCTGATTCTGATTTCGCATGTTTTTTATTTCATTTCAGCAGTGGCTGAGGCGAGTTGTGCAATAGCCATTATTTTGACTTTCGCAGCGAGGCTTTGATTATCATAAGCCATAAAAACCGAATAAACCAGTGCTTTCTCAGGCAAAAATGTGAAACCGACAAAATCAGTTGAATTGAAACTGTCGCGGACGAATGCCTGGGAAAAGCATTGTTTTTTCATATCCGGCGGGCTGATAGCCAATATTTTCAGGGCCTGGGCCCATCCATGCCGACTCGCTCGATTTCAATGAGAATGAATTCCTGAAGGGATCAATTTCAAGAATGGTAAAAATGGGTTTTGTGTAGGGAATTGTGCTGGCAACGTTGGGAAACTTGCGGGAAAGCTCTGGCGAAAGCCGGGGGCCTCGGTATTTCGGATCGTTCAGCCAGATATAGGAGGCTGAATTGATATGAATATATGGTATCCCATCAATTTCCCGGGCATGATCAATGTGCCAGTGGCCATTGAAACAGGCGGCCACTTTCTTCTGGCCTTCTTTGTTTCTGGCCTGATGAATCACATCTCGCACTGCTGCCTGATTGATAATGCAATCGGGGCGTTCGAGACTCTGGTGGGAGAAAATAAAGGTGTTCAGCGTTGTTTTTCCAAGGTCATCTGCAAGCCATTTGATTTGATCATCGGCGATATATTTGGGGTAGCCGCCTTTGTGGCTTGCTGGTTTGTCGTTGGCGTCGAGCACAATGAAATGAAATGGGCCCAGATCAAAGGAGTAGTATCGGTCGGGCATGCCCCAGAATTTGACGGTGTCGCTGCGTTTGTAGCCGCCATCGGTGTCGTGATTTCCGATGCAATGATATTTCGGGCCCGAAAATTCATTGAAAATCGATAAAAACGACTGATTTGCTACCTTCGGAATACAGAAATCGCCAAGCTGCATGACAGCATCCACTTTTTCTGATTGCATTTCGCGGATAAAAGCCGTCAATCGCTGGTCAGCATCGTGAATAATATCTTTGTGAATATCAGCGATCAGGCCGATCTTCAGCGGTTTCACTGCGTCAAATGCACGAATACCGATTGGCAGAGAAGCCGAAAAAATGCTGGATTGAATGAGAGAGCGACGTGTAATCATATGCTTATCCGCTGATTTAAAAATGCAGTGAATCAGGGGCCATCCACCGGGCCACCGATCCACTCAGGGTCCGTATAACCGCTGCGCAGATAGATCTGTCGCAATTTTTCCCGGTGTTTGATCAGAATTTCAACGGCCTCGGTGAGCCCTTCCGGACGAGAACCGAGAAGGATCCGGGAAAAAGCACGCCCCTGGCCGGGCTGGTCGTAGCGGCTGATGATGGTAAGCAGGGCACGGGCATTTTGGCTGATGGTCGAATCGGCAGCGTTGGGAATCACGCCTGACTTGGCTTTCTGCACAATTTCATCAGCCGTTTCACGGAGCATCTGCGGGTATTGTTGAGCCCACTGAAAGATCGGTTCGTTGACGGTCAGCGGCTTGGCAGCGTCGAGCCCATCGCCCCAGAATCGGGCGAGCGTTTTTGACGATTTCTGCACCCAGGCTGGGGCCTGAGGCTTGGGTGGCGGGGCGTTGCTGGGTGCATCGCACATCAGCTGCAGGGCCCAAGCCCGGCTTACGGCGGCGGGATCCATCACGGCAAGCACTCGGGCATGCCCCAGCTGCTTGGGGCGGCTTTCATACCAGGGTTTCATCACATAAAGGCCCCGGGTGAAAAAATCGGCCTTGCTATCGTGTGTCAAAAGCCACATAAAGGGAAACTGGTCGGGCCGACGCCCACCCAGCAGAATATCGGGCCTGAGCCGGCCTTCGTCCTGATATTGGGTCATGACCATGCTTGGCATAGAGAGCTCGCTGGAAAATTGAATTTCAGCATTTTCCGGTAGTTTTTGATTAATTTCGGCCAGCACTTCGGGTGTGAAGGCGTCATACCAGTAACTGAGTTCAAAACCGTTTTTCCAGGCACCCAGCGGCCCGCCGACGATTGAATTGTAATAGGAAAGCTCATACGGATGGATTTGGATGAGGGCAAATGCGCTGGCCAGCACGACAGCCAAGCCGGGAAGAAGCTTGAGCCTGGCGGACATTCGACCAAGAAGCCTGCCCGTGAAATCGGCCCCGAGACCGGCAAAAGCTGCGAGGAAGAAGAAAACGGGCAGCATCAGACGAACGCCGTCGTGGGCGGGAACGCGAAACATTCGGGCAAGAATCGGAATCAGCATGTGCAGGGCAAGATAGGCTGGAAGGCGATTGTGAAGCGTTTTTGAAAGCCCCCAGACCAGGCCGATCGAGCCAAAGAGAAGGGTGAGCAGTGGCACGGTGATGGCAACCAGCACAAAGCCGTTGTGCCATGGCAGGGCATATTCGTAAATCTTGCCAAAGTAAAGAATTTGAATGTCAGGCAGGGCACCCTGCCGGCCAGTGCTGATCTGGTAATAATGAGCGAGCCGGGGCAGGGCGGGCGACCACCAGCCGGGGTTGCCAAGCCAGCCGATCAGAGGGGCAAATGCAGCAGATGCCGAAATCGTTTCTAGCGTTGGCCGATCAACCGACCAGAAGCCGAAACGTCGCCCAAGGGTGACACGTAAGGCCTGACGCAGTAGCCAGATGGCAAATGGAGCGGCTAGGATTAAATCCGGTAGATTCTGCGCTGGTTTATCAGTGAATAAATCAACCCGGCCCGGTGGCGGAAATTGGTTTGAAAGCCGTCGGATCTCAAGAAAAGTGATTGCCAATAGCAAAAGCTGGGGGCCAAGGGTGAAAAGGCCATCGATCAGGCTTTTTTTGTCGAGTGTTCGGCAGCGAGCAAATAAGACCCAGATGGCCAGTGGACCAACGACAAAAACGGCGGCCATTTTCTGTACAAATGCCAACCCGAGAAGCACACCGACAAGCCATCGCCAGCGGCGGCTTTGTGGGTCGTAAAGCCCTTTCCAAAAAGCAATTGCAGTCAGGGCCCAAAGTAGCATCCCGGGCATATCGGTGCCGGCAACATGGGCATCGCCGAAGGGCCGGGGCATGAAAAAGAGTGCCCCTGCGGCCACCATTGCGGCAGTTTTTGTAAATCGTGAACTGATAAAACCATAAAGCAGCATGACACAGGCGACAAACTCAAAAAGGGAAGCCAGCCGACGGCCAACAATGTCGGTGGTCATCCAGCCGAAGAGGCCGTTTGTCAGCAGGCTGAGTTGCCCGGAGAGTGGCGGGTGGAAATTCACGCCGAAGTGGCCGTAGGGCCAGTAGTAGTGCAAAG
>JBILGL010000314.1:0-5538 GCA_044351075.1 Isosphaeraceae bacterium
GTTTTCGGCGGATTTTCTGCTGAAGCACTTGCAGGACGCATTCAAGACTCGAACGCCAAAGTGCTCGTCACCGCCGATGGCGGCTATCGTCGTGGCAAGGTGGTTCCGCTCAAGGAAAACGCCGATGCCGCCGCAGCCCAATGCCCGAACCTCAGCCGAATGCTCGTTGTCAAACGAACCGGGCATGAAGTGACAATGACAGCCGGACGCGACCACTGGTGGCACGACCTCCTGCATGCCGTTTCTGGCCATTGCGAAGCCGAACCGGTCGATAGCGAACACCCTCTCTTTATCCTTTACACGAGTGGCTCCACCGGCAAGCCGAAAGGCATTCTGCACACCACCGGCGGCTATATGGTGGGCACAACATATTCCACCAAGCTCGTTTTTGACCTCAAGGACGAAGACACCTACTGGTGCACCGCCGACGTCGGCTGGATCACCGGCCACTCCTATCTGGTTTATGGGCCGCTCTCTAACGGTGCCACGATCGTGATGTATGAAGGTGCGCCGAATTGGCCTGATGAAGGCCGATTCTGGAAGATCGTGGAAGATTACCGTGTCACGATTCTTTACACCGCTCCAACAGCCATCCGTGCTTTTATGAAGTGGGGCGATCAGCACCCGATGAAGCACGACCTGACGAGTCTCCGCCTGTTGGGCTCGGTGGGCGAGCCAATCAACCCTGAGGCGTGGATGTGGTATCGCGAAGTGATCGGCGGCGGCCGTTGCCCGATTGTTGATACGTGGTGGCAGACCGAAACCGGCGCGATCATGATCAGCCCACTGCCCGGCGCCACCCCCACCAAGCCTGGCTCGGCCACCCGGCCACTGCCAGGCATCGTGCCGGAAATTCTGGACAAGGACGGTAACCCCGTGCCACAGGGTTCTGGCGGATTTTTGACGATCAGCAAGCCCTGGCCCAGCATGCTCCGCACGCTTTACGGCGATCCGGAACGCTATAAGGAAGCCTATTGGAGCCAGATTGCCGGCAAGTATTTCACCGGCGACGGAGCCCGTCAGGACGACGATGGTAACTATTGGATTCTCGGCCGGGTGGACGACGTGCTGAATGTCTCTGGCCATCGTCTTTCGACGATGGAAGTGGAATCGGCTCTGGTGGGGCATGCTTCGGTCGCAGAAGCGGCTGTTGTGGGCCGTCCCGATGAAATCAAAGGCGAAGGCATCGTTGCGTTCGTCACACTCGCCTCAGGCCAAGCCGCCAGCGACTCACTCAAAAAAGAGCTGTTGGCACACGTTGTCAAAGAAATTGGTGCGTTGGCCCGCCCGGACGAAATCAAATTCACGGACTCTCTGCCGAAAACCCGCTCCGGTAAGATCATGCGGCGCCTGCTGCGCGACATTGCCGCCGGCCGTGCCTCAACCGGCGACACCTCAACGCTGGAAGATTACTCCGTACTGGCCAAGCTTCGCGAAGACGACGAATCGTGATCAAAGCGATCCGATCAAAGAAAGCTTCAACCACAAACCCCGGTCAAAAGCCGGGGTTTTGTTTAATTATTCACGTAGCCGCCAATAATCAACCATTAAAATAATTGAACAGCTTGGTCGCAGATACCATTGAATCATCCATATGCAACGAGAATAGTGCCAATAGCTTGAAAATTCCCAAGTTCCGGTAAATCAATGAAATACTTTAGACACTCAATACAAGCTTTGCTACATTAAAATTAACGAGGAGGAGCGGCAATGCCACGTATTATCAGCGGAATTAATGTTGAACACTCAAGACCTGAAAATTTGGATTTGATTGACGCACTCGTCGATGAATTGCGTTCAAATCGGGATTCTGGCCAGCCTGTCATTTTGGAGCATCATTTTCCAAAAACAGGCAAGATGAAAGTGACCGTTCTCTGGGATCGTTGGGACGATGTGCCTTATGAACAGCGAGCGTATGTTATTCAAAGGGCTTATGTGAAAGCAGGCATTGATAGCGGTGAAAAACTCGGACTCCTGATTGGATTGACTTTCCCGGAAGCTTACGATGAAGGCTTACTCCCTTACCAGATTGTACCGTTATTGCGTCGGGGCGATTCGGTTTCGCTCAGGCAGTGTTATGAAGCCATGATCAATGAAGGCGCTTCCCGCCTATTTCCAGTTAAACAGCCTGTACTTCGATTTACGGATGAGGCTGAGGCTGATAAAGTTCGCCAGCGTCTTATTGGGCAGCTTCCAGGCAGCACACCAGTTTGGTCCATCCTCAAGGAAGTTGGTGTTATCCAGCCAGTTTCTACAGAGCAATAAAAATCACTGGGCCGAATCGTATAGTCTTCCGTTGTAAATCCTATGCCCAAATATCTTCCGCAAAGATTTCAGCCCGACTCAATTCAGGAATTCCAAAAAGCAGCTTTTCAACGATTTTTGGATGCAGACGCGCTGAATCGCTGTGGCAGACGAAGTGCAGCCATCTATCTTTACGGTTATTCGGCTGAAATGATTCTGAAATCTGCCTATTTTCAGTGTCAAGGATTCTCTGAAACTCAGCCCATATCGATCCACCATCTCAGATCGGCAATTCAATCTCAGACACACTCAATTTCCACACGAATGAATCTGCATCACCTCGGCCTGTGGGCGAATGCGCTTGTAGAGTTCCGTATTTCCAATCCCGGGCTTGATTATCCAGATCCTGCATTCGGCAGCCTGGTTCGAAGCAAAGCATCCGCAATCTATCAAATCTGGCGTGAGACAATTCGATACCACAAAAACAAGGCTTATCACTACGAATTAGCGAAAGTCAAGCAAGAGGTTGAATGGATGCTCGTCCATGCTGACATTCTATAATTGCAATGATCCAAGCCAATAGATTATCTGCTGAATTGCTGAATGGCAAAAACATGTCAAAGCCAAAGATTTCACCCTATCATTCATTTTGATCTGCGAATCGTATTCCCGGTCGAAAAGGTGATCAAAATTTGCCTGACCGGCATTTACGGTATAGGATAGATTAACTTTGCGAGACAACATTGATCAGGGTTTGATTCAGGGTCAGGCATCATGAGCATTTCCAATGATCTGACCATACGCCGGCTGGCCAAGGCTGAAGGATTTCTCACGCTGGGGCTGCCACGAAAAGCCCTCGAAATCCTTAACGCACGCACAAACTGGTCAAGCATGCCTTATGAGGCAAATCTGCTCGCCGGTTTGTCGTATCGTGAACTCGGCGAATTCCTGCCCGCAATCTCCCATCTGGAAAAAGCCGCGAAGCTCAAACCAAACGAGCCGGATGTGGCCCTGGCTCTGGGCTGGTGCTATAAACGGACCAACCGGCTGGCTCAGGCCATTGATGCACTGGCCCGGTCGGTGAAGGTGCATCGCGATATTCCACTTTTAAATTATAACCTGGCCTGCTATTGGAGCCTGGCCGGGCATGTCTCCAAAGCGGTTGAGCATTTGCAGGTGGCCATTCGAAACGCACCCGAGTATGTCCACATGGTCGATGCCGAATCTGATTTCGACCCGATCCGCTCTGACCCTGTTTTTCAGGCCTTAATTCAACTGGAATCAGGCGATAGTCACCGCAATAAGGCCCCGATCAAGCACCACAAACGTAATGATTGACGATGATCCTCATTTAATATTCAGCCAGCTCCCGAATAAATCGCTCATCCGTGCCGCAGCATCCGCCTATTGCCACTAATCCCATACCGGCATATTTCCGGGCTATCTCAAGAAGTTTATGTGCGGGCATCGCTGAGGGCTTGACCAAAATTTCAATGCCCTCAATTTTATTTAACTTGTCAAATGTCAATTCAATCTGTTTCTTATCGGCCAGACAATTCATCCCAAACTGTCTAAAACCACTGGCCTGCAGCCGCTGGGCCGTTTCAGCCGGGTCTTTGCCCCAATCGTAAAGGCTCACCCACGACTGGCTGAACTCATCCGCCAGCTTCCATTCAACAAGCTTCTCGGCTTCGGCCTGGCTCAAGGTCTCGAACAAAAGGCAGTCCGCACCGGCAGCAACCAGAGCTTCCGCCTGTTCGCGCAGTGTCAATTCATCGGCAAAGGCCGTCGGGCCGATTGAGCCGGCAATAATCGCCTTTTTACCGCTGTTGCCAATGGCTTCTCTGGCTATTTCCACTGCTTTATGATTGATGAGCCACACTTGATTTTTGGATTGATAGCGATCAAGCCAGAAGCGATTGGCGCCGAAGGTGTTGCAGGTGATCCACCCAGCACCGGCTGCGAGATCGGCTTCGTGAATGGAGCGTACAATCTCCGGAAATGCCAAATTCCAGTGGGAAGTGTCTGACTGGCGTAAATCGAGCCCTCGTGCCAAAAGCCGCGTGCCCATTGCGGCATCCAATATCTGTATGCGGTGGTCATTGGATGGCCGGTGGGGCATGATCGATCACTTTTGGCTTTTTTGTCGTTTGAGCTGGGCCATTTTGCGAAGGAAGCGGCGGTCCCGCCAGCCCAGGCTTTTCAAGCCTCTTTCGTGAATCAATGCCAGCAATCGATCCAGGCGCTGACTGTCCAGAATCCGTTCTTCTCGCTCTTTTTCCAGACGGCGGTCGCGTGTTGACTGCCGTTTTTCAGCCAGATAATCTCGCAGCCTCGTAAAACTGCCACGACTTTCTGAATCATCGAAAAGAGTTGTTCGGCCGGGCTTTTTCCGGGATGATTCTTCGGCAAGAAAAAGCTGAATAAACTCAATGGAATTGTCATAGCCAATCTGCTGACGCGTCTCGAGAAAAATCGCCAGGCCGACCATCATCACCACAAAGCCGCCATTCTGTTGGCGTGAAACCAGCCAGATACCTGTCAACAGACAAAACAAGCCGGTCAAAACGGCAATCAATCGTCGCAGCCGGATAGCCTCTATGCGATCCCAGCGAGTCGTCTCAAAAACGTGATTCACCAGATGCACACCAGCCAACGGCGCAGCCGGCAACAGCGACGGCAGACCAATCATCCAGTTTACATGCCCCCATTGGCCAAGCCACCAGATGGCGGAAAAAGGCGTGATCGGCAGGTCGTCCACCGTCCATGGGCCGTCGAAAGCAACCGGATTCCACGAAGATTTAATGCTTAACATGCCCAGCACAACTGCCGAAATGAAAGAAATCAGCAGATTCGCCAGCGAAGGCCACATCGCAGGAATCTTTCCGCGATCGTCCGTGCTCCATAGGCTGGAAAGCGGCGAAGTGTGCCAGATGCCCAGCGGCCAGATGAGAATTTCGACCCGAGAGTCCTGATCATTCTCATCCACTTCCATGTAAGGAATCAGCCACTGCTGGACGACCAGAGCCGCATACCAACAGATCATCTGGGCCACGCGCACCGAAAGACCAGCTGCTCCATTGCGGGCCGATGCAATCAACAGCATCGCCGGAAAAACGAAATAGAGAACGTGAATTTTAAACGTATAACCTTGCCATCGATTACGACGAAAAACAGAATTCTTGGCTCCGGAAGGCGTCATCTCATTGAAATCCGGCCAGTGGATCATCGAGCAGAAGAAAGGGATATTCCGGTCATCATGCAGCAGAAACCGTTTTTTTGATCGGCAGAAGC
>JBILGL010000038.1:0-14738 GCA_044351075.1 Isosphaeraceae bacterium
TCAAAAGCACATGAATCACACCAAAAAGGACTGATGAGATAATGATTGCCGTCCAATACCGGTTCGCTGTTCGAAGCCCCGAGAGCACCCAGCCCCGAAATGCCAGCTCTTCGCAGAAGCCCGGCGCCAATGCCACCGCTGCCAGGCTCATCCAAAGTGGTGCATCCGCCAGCAGACTTCCAAAGAGCTTTTTAATTGGTTCGGCCATCGGCATATTCGTTTCAACAATCTGAAAAACGACGGTGACCATTGGGTGTAAAGCCAGCGGCAGTAGCAATCCCAGCAGTAAATAACGCGAATCAATCGGCTTCTTGAGTCGAAGCACTTTCATTGGGCTTTTGCATAGCAACAAGGCCAGCAAAAACGAAGGCATTGCAATAATTACTACCTGCGTGACGATCATCGCCATGGGTGTGATTTTATCGGATAAGCCCATAGCCTGCGGAATCAATGGCGCAATAAACCAGCCGGCCAGCAATATGAGCACAAAGCCAAGTGTTGCCTGATCTGCCGATGGTGATTCAGTCTTGTTTCGAATATTCCAGGCCACCCAGCTTTTCAGATCAAATCGCTCGGCTTCACGAAACAGAACCGACTCACTCTCAAACTGTGCCACGGCCCATCTCAGCGCAATCCACGTATAAGCAAGTGTTGGCAAAAGCACCGGCAGCATGTAAGGCAGTGCCTGGTCCAGCCGACCCGCGAGCAACGTTTTCAGCAGCAGGCAGGTGCCCGTCAAAGGTAAAAGCGAATAAACCGGCGACAATTCAACGCCCGGTACAAGTGTCATGTATGTCAGCGGAAATGCCACCATGAAGACGGGTGTAAGATAATACTGCCCTTCCTTCATGCTTTTCGCCATCACGGCCAGCGAAAGGCAGATGGCGCTTAAAAATGCGGCAATTGGCACCAACATCAGAAAAACGATCAGCATGATCCAGGCAGAGGGCAGCGAAATGGACGACATCATCTCAGCATTTGGCCCGCCTTTTGTCGCCGCTGAAGAAAGATCCGATAGCAGCTTCCAGCCCGTCAGTGTAATGCTCAGCAGATTGGTGGCGGCAGTAACGAGGCTGCTCGTCAGCACTGTGATAAACTTGGCACAGACAATCTCGGCACGACGGGCAGGGCTGATCAGGAGCGTTTCCATGGTGCCGCGTTCCTTCTCGCCCGCACACAGGTCAATCGCCGGGTAAAAAGCACCTGTCAGGCTCATCAGCACAAGAATAAAGGGCACAATACGCGACCAGACAATCGCACTGCTCTCTTTTTTGGTTGCAATATCCCGCACCTGCGTCGTAACAGGCTGAGTGTATTCCGCAGTTTTCGAATCAGCCTTCAGCCGCTTGCTCAAAATCTGCTGCTTCCATTGTTCAACAACACTCTGAACTTTGCCGAATGTCATCTGTCCCTGATCATCGGCCGAGTTATACACATATTCCAGATTACCAGCCTTACCTGTCTCGATTTGGCCAGTCAAATCATCCGGCACTATCACCACCAGATCGGCCAGTCGCTCGCGAAGCATTCGGTCTCGCTGCGCAACATCAGCCCAGGGCGACTGTTTCTCCGCCTTGCTGACTTCCAGCAGATTTGCATCCTGCGGATTTCGCGAAAACAAATTCGGTGCAAAACGGTTTCCTTCCGGGGCCAGCAGGGCTGGCTCCGTGGGCAATGCCTCAGCATTGATGATGACCACCATCCGCTTTTTTTCCTGAATCGTCATGGCCAGATTCATCAGGACATAACCAATCAGCGGATAGAGCACCACCGGGAAAACGATCATCATAAAGATCGTTCGGCGATCACGAAGCACATCCAGCAGCTCACGCCGATAGATCGCACCAACGACGCCGGGGCGTATCATCTTTGTCATGGCTGCACTGCCCCCATCTCTTCTGCTCTGGCATCGGCCCGATCCACCAGATAAAAGAAAAGTTCTTCCAAATCTGGTTGATTGTAAGCGGTCAGCAGCTCATCGATCGGCCCCATCGCCTGCAGCTCGCCCCGATGGATGATGGCAACCCGCTGGCAAAGCCGCACCACCTCGTGCATGGAATGGGTCGATAAGATAATGGTTTTGCCCAGGTTTTTCAGCTCTTTGATCTTCTCTAGCAGCACTCGGGCCACCAGCACATCGAGGCCGCTTGTCGGTTCATCAAAAATCAGAACGGGTGGATTATGGACGATTGTCCGGGCGATCGATACCTTCTGCTTCATGCCGGTCGATAGTTTCGCGCCCAGCACTTCACGAAACGAATTCATCTGAAGCCAGTCGAAAATCTCTTCCATCCGCGACTTCAGGTCGTTTTTTCGCATTCCGTTTAATCGACCAAAAAATTCCACAATCTCCCAAGCGGTCAGACGGTCGTAAATGGCCGTCGCATTTGACATGAAACCAATATTTTCTCGCACTTGTTGCGGATATTTCACGACATCATACCCGGCAATCAGTGCCTGGCCTGATGTCGGTTTCAATACCGTTGAAAGGATGCGGAGGGTCGTCGTTTTCCCGGCCCCGTTTGGGCCCAGAAGCCCAAAAATCTCGCCGGGTCTGCATTCAAACGACACCCCATTGACTGCCGCCACCGGCCCTTTTTTGTAATCCTCAAAAGTTTTCACCAGCCGAGAGACTTCAATCATGCCATTTTCCGGGCTTGAATGCTGAGATTGGCCATCGTGCGACTTTATTGTCTCAATTCCGTGCTATTTATTCAACGGGGCTTGCTGGCTCACCAGCAAATAACGGATATTGCCTTATTCAATACGCCGAACAGGGTCGGAGGCTGACAGTTCGACCCGGAAAATGCGATAATGAAATTCTCGTTTGAGGATAGAACACAGCGGCACTTTGACGGCACTCACGACAAACCCAGATGCCAAGAAAACGCACCGCCAAAAGCGCTGAAACGCCACCTCAATCACTGCCAGGGCTCGGGCCCGACCCGCTTGATCTCTTCCTTCCCATCGTTGCCGATTGGTTCCGCACGAGGATCGGTCAGCCCACCGACGCTCAGGCCCGAGGCTGGCCGCTCATTCATGCTGGTAAAAACACGCTGATTCTTGCCCCAACCGGCTCCGGCAAAACACTCGCCGCTTTCATGGCCGGGCTCGACTACCTCTGGCGGCAGGAAAAACTCGTTGAAGGCGTGCAGATCCTCTACATTTCACCCCTTAAGGCACTCAATGAGGACATTCACCGGAACCTTGATTTTCCGCTGGCTGGCGTGGCCCGCCTGGCAAGTGAAAATGGCATCAGGCTGCCGGAAATCAAGACGGCGGTAAGAACCGGCGATACGTCAACGAACGATCGTCAGGCCCAGATTCGTCGCCCGCCTCATGTGCTAATCACCACACCTGAATCGCTGCACCTGATCCTGGGCGGCCGCGCCCGTAGTATGCTTCAGAATCTGAAATTTGTCATTGTTGACGAACTTCATGCCCTTGCAGGCCAGAAACGCGGAACATTTCTGGCAATTCTGCTTGAACGACTCGTGGAAGAGCTTGGCCGTGAATTCATTCGTGTGGGCCTGACTGCGACCGTTAATCCGGTGGAAGAAGCCGCCGCTTTTCTTGGCGGATATACTGCGGATGATACAAAAAATCATTCAGAGAAAAAAAGAAAAACGCTCGGATTTCACCCGCGTCCCGTTTCTATTGTGAAATCGATTGTGCCTAAAGTCTGGGATCTTCAAGTCAGCCGAGCGGAAATCGACCCGGACCCCCAGCAGCCCCGGTCGATCTGGCCAAGCCTTGAAAAAGAGCTTTTTCAGCTTATTGATAGCCATCAATCGACACTTGTCTTTGCTAACAACCGGTATCTTGTCGAACGCCTTGCTGCCCATATAAATGAGCTGGATTCTGATCGCAGAGAAGTGACGCAGGATCAGGATACGACAGAACAGGATGCAAAAGTCAATCAAAAGTCAGATGTTGAAGATGATCAAGTGGATCAAGCTCCAATTGATTCGCTGGTCCATGCCCATCATGGTTCAATCAGCCTTGAGCGTCGGCGGCAGACGGAGTCAATGCTCAAGGTAGGTTCGCTCAAAGGGGTGATCAGCACTGCTTCGCTGGAGATGGGCATTGACATGGGAGCGGTCGATCTCGTTTGCCAGATCGGTTCGCCGGGCGAAGTGGCACGCGGGCTGCAGCGCGTGGGTCGTGCCGGTCATGCTGTTGGGGCAGTGAGCAAGGGGCGATTCTTTGCTCGGACAAATGCCGATCTGCTCGAAACGGCCGCTTTGGTCGAAGCCATGAGTCGTGCGGCTGTTGAGCCACTGGCAATACCGCAGAATTGTCTGGATATGCTCGCTCAGCAAATCGTTGCCTGCGTGGCAGTTCGCCCATATAAGCCGCGCAGGCTCTATGAGCTGTTTCAGCGAACATACACTTATCGTTACCTATCGGAAAAGGCATTTGAAGCCGTGCTGGATATGGTTTCAGGCCGGTTTCGTGTTGAGGCGATCCGCGATCTTCGGGCACGTCTTTATTGGGACCGACTGCGAGACGAAGTCGTGGCCCTGCCCGGCACTTCTTCGCTCGCACTGACGGGCGGCGGATCAATCCCCGACACCGGTCAGTATCCTGTAAAGCTTGGCGAATCAGGGCCGACATTAGGATCGCTTGATGAAGAATTTGTACTTGAGCGTCGCGCAGGCGAGAGCTTTCGCCTTGGCAGCAGCACTTGGCGAATAGACCGGATTGAAGCCGATAAAGTGCTTGTGTCGCCCGCCAATTCCGGCGAAATGATCGTCATGCCGTTCTGGCGAGGTGAGGAATCGCGAAGATCTGCCACCTTAGGCGCGGCCATCGGTGGGCTTGTTCGGAAAATCGCTGAAACGGAAGATTACCATGCTGTGATTGATAATCTTATGAATACATGTCGTCTTGATCATGAGTCAGCCCACGATCTGGCAAAATTCGTACGGCGACAGCTGCGGTTGACTGGTGCCGTACCTGATGATCATACGATTATTGTCGAAGCATTTGCCGACCCCACCGGCGAAGTGGCTCTTGCCATCTTGAGCCCATGGGGCGGGCGCGTGCATCAGGCACTCAAGATCGTGCTGCAAAGCCGCCTTTTTGATCGGCTCGGCATCAGGCCCGCTGCCCAGCATTGCGACGATGGCCTGATCATGCGTCTGCCAAGGCATGACGACATCGACCCGCCAATGAACCTGCTGGACGATCTGACTTATGAAGAAGCGAGTGAACGACTGAAGTCAGACTTGGCTGACAGCGCCCTTTTTGGCTTGCGATTTCGCCAGAATGCAGCCAGGGCACTGCTGCTGCCCAGGCCTGATCCAGGCAAACGCACCCCACTCTGGCTTCAGCGTCTGCGGGCAAAAGATCTTCTGCAGGTCGTTCGCCAGATGCCAGATTTTCCAATCGTGCTTGAATGTTATCGTGAATGCCTCTCGCAGGATCTGGATTTGGTTCTCCTCAAACGTCTGCTAGACGACATTGCCTCCGGCCAGATTCGAGTCGTGAAGCATCAGGGCGAATCGGCCAGCCCATTTGCTGCCGATTTAATGAATCGTTTTGAACGTAAGTTTCTGTATGAATGGGATGAGCCTCAGAAAAGCCGTGAGAATCGCGACCGAATTGCCCTTGCAGAATCAACACCCGGAGAGGTTTTAGAGGAACTTCTTGATCCATCGATCATTAGTCGGATTGAGTTGCAGAAAGCCGGTGAATGGCTCAGGCCCGTTCGTTCAGCGGAAGAGTTGGCTGAAAGGCTTTCGCGTGTAGGCGACCTGGCTGAAAATGAAATCACGTCTGAAAATGCAACTTATCTGAAACAACTTGCCGATCGAGGCCTGGCAACTCAAATTTTTGAGAATAATAAAATCTGGATCGCCTCCGAAGAAATGGAAACTTATCAATCGGCATTTCCTGCGGGATTCTCAGCCCGGAAAAAAGTTTCAGGATCTGCCAGAAATGAGGCGATGGATCAGGTCTTGAGTCGCTTTGTAAAAGCTCGTACACTGATTTCATTAAATGATATTGTGAATCGATATCCAATTGAAACAGCCATGGCTGCTGACTGGCTGGGCCGCTGGACGGAATCTGGCGGCTTTGTTCGAGTTCCTGCATCGCCCGAAACAGGTCAGCCCGCACGCTGGGCCGATTCCCGTAACATGCAGCAAATCCTTGGTTCAAGCCTGGCTCAGCGGCGGCGTGAGATCAAGCCGCTTTCGCCTGATTCCTGGGCAGGCTGGGTTATTCATCGTCATTTCCGCACACAAAATAAAATTCGTGCAAATGGTATTGAACAGCTTTCATCGATCATGCTTGAGCTTCAGGGCTGGCCTGCAACACTTCGGCAATGGGAAGAAGAAATTATTGCATTTCGTCTCAGAGGATTGCATCTCACTGATTTTGATCGTCTTCTGGCCACTGGCGAATGGCGATGGCAAATTGCAGGCGATGAAACGATGAATCTCGAGAATCCCGAAATCAGCTTTTGGCATAGTGCATTTCCAGATATTGGTAAAAGGTCGGAAAAAGTCCAATTGCAGCCTGATCCAGCAATGAATCAAATGCTTGAATCGTTAAAACAATTCCCGGCAAGATCAGCAGAGCTTGCATCTAAATTCAATCTGCAGATGCCAAAGGTGAACGATCTTCTCCAGAAACTATTGATGAATCACTACATTACCAATGAAAAAGTTGCATTTCTCCATCGATGGCTTAGTGGCAAGTCGGGTTTAAACTCAGAATTGAAATCGCCGGAATCCTCAGGAACCAGAGCATCAACCAGAAGCACAGCGCAGAGGCGTGTCAACAAATTTCGCGAATTACTGACGCAGCAGGGTGTTGGCGGGGGTGGGCGAGGTCTGGGTGCCCGGTCCGTTGTTACAGATTCAATTGCAATGGAAGGTCGATGGCAATTCATTGAAAAGCATGAATCTGTAAGCGACGATGATTATTACGCAGCATGGTCGGCTCTGCTGATTGCACGATATGGGGTTGTTTGTCGTGAAGTGGTGAAATTTGCGGCACATAGTGTCGATTGGCCGGCTTTTTCGCAGTGGCTTGAGGCGGCAGAATGGCGTGGCGAGCTGCGCCGAGGGTATTTTGTCGAGGGTCTTTCAGGATTGCAATTCACTGACGAATCAACCATGCAGGAATTTGCAATCTGGCAGAATGAGCTTAATGGCGATGCACCCGCCGGCAAATTTCAATTGCTTTCGGCGATAGATCCGCTCAATCTCTATGGCGCATCGGCTCCACTTGATTTACCCCTACTTGAAAGCGGCCGGGCCCGCTTGCCACGAATTCCAGGCAATATGATTGTATTTTGCGCTGGTCGGCCCGTCTGGATTGTGCAGGAGAGAGGAGCCAGGCTTACGGTTATTCCTCATTCCGACGAATTAGTTCAGCGTGAATCTTTGCAATTTCTTGTTGAAAAATTCACATTCAATTCAACGAAATGGACGATTGAAACTATTGACGGCGATGCGTCCGCCAAGTCATTATGGGCAAAAGATCTTGTAGAACTCGGCTTCTTTCGCGACGGACTCAACCTGACACGTTATCGCGGGCTCATGTAATCGGAAAATGGAATGGTGAATCGTCATGTCAGTTGGTGACCCTGATATTAATCTGATCGGTCGCTCAGGTGCCACGCTGCTTGATTGTGTGATTATCAGCGACTTGCACTTAGGGTCAGAAGTCTGTCAGGCGAGCGAACTGGAGAGGTTTCTGGACTGGGTGGTTGATAATGCAAAAATGCTGATTATTAATGGCGATATATTTGACGATTTAAATTTTAAACGATTAAAACGGCATCATTTCAATTGCCTTCGTATTATACGCCGTAATACGGACCGTCAAGATTTTCGCATTATCTGGATGCGCGGCAATCATGATGGCCCAGCCGGGATCATCAGCCATATCGTTGGCGTGGATATTCTTGATGAATATGTTTTTGATAATGGAAAAATACAATTGCTGATTCTGCATGGCGATCAATATGATGCCGTGGTTTCCAGGCATCCGCTGGTGACAGACTTCTTTTCGGCTCTGTTTCGCATTATTTCCAGGGTTCTACCAATAAATCTGGCAAGGCTCATTCGCCGGCTTTCGAAGAAATTTCAACGGAATTCAGTCGTTGTGAAATCGAGGGCTGTCGCCGATGCACGCCGCCGTGGTTTTAATGCGGTAACCTGTGGCCACACTCATAAGGCGGAAGATGCAATTGTCAATGGAATTCGTTTTATTAATACCGGTACATGGACAGAGCAGACCCCCTGCCCTTATCTCTGGATTGAAGGCGATCAAATGGGCCTGAAATGGTGGCCAGACGATCGTCAAGTCCAAGCCCGGACGGATGCTTCAGTGAATTTGAAATAATTATTACTTCTCCCGAATTTTCTGCCAGTTAAATTTCTTTTCCGCTTTTTTGTATTTGCCTTCGAGTTGTATTTTCAATGTCATCGCCTCTGCATCGTTCAGGCCAATAAGGGCGATGATGTCTGGGCCTTTTTCGATCAATTGCAATTTCAAGCCTGATTTTTCAGAAAATGACCGAATGGCCTTGGCAAATTCGGTCGAATCTGTGGTTGTATCCCAGGTTGAAATCCAGATACCGGCCAGTCGGGCAGGGTCGTTCTTTGATTTTAATACGGCCAGTGTGTCGCCATCCCAGCCAATGGAAGCATTTCGGCCTCCGAAGCGATTCAGCATGATCCGAATGGTTAATTCGCCAATCACACTTCTGCCGACATGCTGCAAGTCGCCAGGTAATTGCAATTCCGGTAAATCAATTGCTGTTGGCGCGTCAAATTCAGGCCCGAGATACTTTTCCGGATGTAAGACCTGTTCAGTTGAAATCGGCGGATTCTGATAGGCATCATCAAGTGCCTTCCAGCCCCCTTTATTCGTCAACGACGCTGCAAATACAAGCCCTTGAAAATAGGGAAAGATCAGCGATTCATACATGACTGGTGGCGACTTCCGAGCCGTTTCGCCACCGGCAAGTGGCATCAGCGGGCCCAGAAGGCGCATCATTCGATCCATGCCGGCCGCCGGTGTTTTAGTGATTTTTGATCCGTTCCAGTCGCCCTGCCCCACAGCCATCATGGTCATTGTGGCTTCGCCTTCCATCAGGGCAGACAGGGCCAGCGATGCATCGTCATCGTCCTTCACCACGTTCATCATGGCGTCCAGATCATAATGCTGGTCGTCAAGGGCATGTGTCAGCTCGTGGGCAATCACCCCCTGGGCTTCGTCCTTATCAAAGCCGCCATCGCGGCCCATAATCAGCTCGAGCAGACCTTTGGGCTTTGCCTCGACCCCCTTTTTCTTTTCGGGCTCACGAATCAAATGCATGGTTTTGGTCTTGGGGTCGTAAAAGGCAGCCACTTCTTCGGTTAAAAGCTTAATATAGGCGGCTTTCAGGTCGAAGTCTGCTGGAATCAGCCCCAGCACTTTCCAAGTGGCTTCATCCAGTTGAAATTCGGCCGGGGTCACTTCCTTTTCCCAGTCTTCGACAAGCACTTTGCCCAGCTTCTCACGCGGCGTTTCATCTCTTTTGACACTCTGCTTAAATGGAAGATTCCTCACGGAGGGAAGAATTTTCTCCATCGCTTCCTGATAGGTAATCTGGGCGTCGTTAATCTGTCCTTTGTCAGCCTGTTGATTACCCTTTTCGACAAGTTTCAGGCCAGCTTGCAATTCGGCTTGTTTGTCGAATGCATAAACACACGAAATAGAGACTGACAATGAAATAATCGATGAAATGAATACGAAACGAATGGCATTTCTGAAGTTGTTCATCTGATGCAACTCTCCCTGTGCGGTTGGCATTTCATTATTTCAGAATATCGACTGAGTTTGTCAGAAGCATCCGTCCGGCTTTGATCAGCGCATCGGCATTATTCCTGGCACTGCCGCGCGATTTTCCGCCGTCTTTTTTTTCGAGATCTGCCAGATAGGCGAGGATGATTGATTCAGGCACGAATGAATTACGCAGAATTCGAATTCTTTTTGCCGTTGAAAGACTCGTTTTGGTCGATTGCAGGTCGCTCAAAGCATTCTGAAAAAAACGGGCATCCACACCTTTTAAATCGTCTTCCATTAAATTCTCAATGGCCGCGCTGCGTTCGCCATTCGGGTTCTGCGCCGATAAGATGGTCGATAAATTCATTAAAAACGGCCGCTGACTCCGCATTGCCCGCTGACGCATTGCTTCCTGCAATTCGCTTGCTTTCAGCCTGGCTTTTTCAGCGTCGTGAATCGCCAGAAGAGGTTTGATCGCCTCATCAGCCTGTTTTGCATTTCTTGCGGATTCGGCTGCTTTTTGAATCTCTGCCAAGGCCGCTCCGGTGTCGCCATTAGCGGCCCCGGTATCAGGCCCTGATTTCGCCTTTTCGCCTGATTTATTTCCATTCGCAATCACATTTCCGGAATTTGCTTTGTTTTCTGCTGCGCCCTGCTGTTTCGGATCAAATACGGCCACAGGGTTTAATTGATTCACCGAATTATTCAGCACCACAACACCCATGGGCAAATTATTGACAACCGTAGGCGCTGATTTTATCTGATCATTATCAGGAGCAGTCGCTATGGGCTCTTTTGCCGTCTCTTTCTGATCCTGAGTGAGTTCAATCCGGTTTACTTTTAACGGCAATTTTTCATTTGAATTTTGATTTGAAATACTTTCAGACGGATTGAATTCGGCTGATAATTCAGGTTTAGTTGCATTTCTTAACAAACTGGGTTTGGACCAGCCGGTCGGTGGCAGATTCAGCTCCTTACGCTCGATTTCCAAACGATCCTGACGTGGCAGGCAAAAAAGAAACGCAGCGAGTACAGGAATCGCCAGAAGCCAAATGCCAGCGATTTCGGCGATGAGGCTTCGCCGTTCAACGACAATAATGTGCTGTGTCGCCTCGGTTTTCTGCTCTGTGTCGCCCGCCATCGATCGTTTTCCCTGTTGCATGCTCTTGTTTAAGTCGGCAGGAAAGAAGCTGGTTCCATCAACAATCGACTCACACCTGCATTTAAATTAATAATAGAACGCTTTTGCAGGTATGACAACCCGGATCAACAAAAACAAAAAAAGGCCCTGAGCCTTGTATGACAAGACTCAAAGCCCCTTGAATACTAACTTCTCACTGGATATCAGAAGACATCCAGAATGAAGTGATGGCCCTTATACCACTTCTTGTTCGTCCAGTCGCGGTGATTATCATTCACGCGACCGAACCAGTGGCCGTCTTTCTTGCCACCGTAGAAGTTGCGGTAGAGCGGACCCTGAATCTGTGGTACGATCCGCTGATCGCGAGGGTAGAGATACCAGCCATCGTAAAGCTGCTGGTAGTTGGCGCTTGAGCCCGGAACCTGGGGTGGCACATAGGGCCAGTGCATGTAGTTGTCAACATCAGCGGCCTGGGCCAGGCTCGACAGGCTCAAAAATGCCAGAACGAATAGTCCGGCCTTGACGCTTCTGGAGAACATATCAGAACACCTCCGTGCGGGGGGTTGATCAATTGATTCAACTGGACACGACTTCCGTTCGCATCTCTACCTAACTATCGTAAATTCAAGGCCCACACCAACCGCCAATTCCACCTAAATCAACACCACGGGTGACGATCAATCCAACCGTAACGATCAAACCGGCTGAAAGGTCTGCAACAATCATGATTCGTTCTTTTCGCAAGTCTTATGTAATATTATGGTTAATGATGATTGTTCCATTGCTTCGACTCCCCCTTCAAGCCGCTTCTCCAGCCGATCCCGCCGATACCTCCATTCCGGCACGCGCTAATCTGGACCGCAGCCAGCTTGAAAAACACGTCTATCGGCTCGCTTCCGACGAATTTGGTGGCCGCAGTGGCCAGGACTCAGCTAAAACGGTGGAATATATCCGTAAGCACTTTGCAGATCTTCAGATGAAGCATGCATTTACAGATGGTTACATTCAGGATGTTATTCAGGCGGATCAGGCGGATGGCAAGCGGATTGGCAGGAATGTCGCCGCCCGGATTGATGGGTCTGATCCGGCGCTAAGTCAGGAATTCATTATTGTTTCGGCTCATTGGGACCATCTTGGCCGATCCAAAGACGGCAAGAAGGTCTTTGCAGGGGCCGATGATAATGCCAGTGGCGTGGCCATGCTTCTTGAGGCGGCCAGATGGTTTGCCAGGCCTGAGAACCGCCCAAGGCGGTCCATGCTCTTTGTGGCGTTTGACCTCGAGGAATTCGGCCTTTTTGGCTCTCGCTATTTCGCGGCCCATATGCCGGTGGCTGAAAGTCAGGTGAAGCTATTTATCACGGCCGACATGATTGGCCGGAGCCTGTCAGGAATCTGTCGTGATTGGGTTTTTGTGATGGGGTCGGAGCGGCTGCCTCAGAGCCGTGAATGGTTGAAGGCGGCTCAAACTGAGCGAAAATTCAAAGCCGGGCTGCTGGGGACAGACTTGGTAGGCGTGCGCAGCGATTACGGCCCATTCATGGCCCGAAAATTGCCCTATCTCTTTTTCTCAACTGGTGAAAGTAAGGTCTATCATCAGTCGGATGACAGGCCCGAAACGATTGATTATGAAAAGCTGGAAGCCGTGAGCGAAATGATCTGCGAAACGGCGAGCCGGGCGGCAAATGTTGATTTGATTGAAAGGTGGTCGGAGAAACCGGTGCCGACCCCTGATGAAATGAAAGCCATTGCGGCAGTGCTTGAGGAGATGAAATCGCCAGCAAGTGGCTTGAAAATCGGTGGACTGCAATTGTCAACGCTGGAGCGGACACTGGAATCAGTGCGGAAAATCATTGCCGATGGTACGATCAGCGAGAGTCAGCGAAAGTCAGTGATTCGTGCCGTACAGTTTTTAAAACTGACAGTTCTTTGACAGTTGAATCATTCTATTGAGAATAACCAGCTTTTTGCCGGTCGATTTTTCAGAAATCACTCAAACGCATGAACCAGGCAGCAGAGTGATGCTGGATAATGAACAGGGTGAGGTGAATCGCACCAAAAATCCTTCTGAAATGGATGATTCAACGGCACAAGCTTTTTCAGCAGTTAGGTTCGTTGTTTCAGCAATATGAGTGCTAAGTTTCCATGAGAAATGAAAATTTGTATCGCAGAAGAATTGACACGAAGGGCACTTCTTTCTGATCATTTGTAAAGACTTAAATGGAGCAGGGTCGAAGGCCGATCGACCAGAACCGCCCAGATTCACCGAGATTCGGAGCATTCCGCAAGTGTTCAGATTACGATTGCTTACAGCTGTGGCTTTTTGCTGCGGCCTGATGGTTGCATCAGTTCATGCACAGACAGCGGCCCGCAAGCCGCAGGTGCCAGAGCTGAAGGTGGAGAAATATACTCTGGCCAATGGGCTTGAGGTGATCTTGCATGAAGATAAAACGACACCTGTTGTGGATGTCGATGTCTGGTATAAGGTTGGTTCCAAGAATGAAAAGAAGGGGCGAACTGGCTTTGCTCACCTCTTTGAGCACCTGATGTTTCAGGGTTCCAAAAATCATAATAAGGAATATTTTGAGCCTCTGGAAAAAATTGGTGCCCAGATCAACGGCTCAACCAATACCGATCGCACGAATTATTATGAAACCGTGCCTTCAAATTATCTCGAACTGGCACTTTGGCTGGAAGCGGATCGCATGGGCTTTCTGCTGCCGGCACTGAGTCAGGATAAGCTTGATAACCAGCGCGAAGTGGTGAAAAACGAGCGACGCCAGCGTGTGGATAATCAGCCGTATGGGCAGTCGATGGAGAAGATGCTTGAGGCACTCTACCCGGAAGATCACCCTTATTATCACAGCGTGATTGGTTCGATGGCTGATCTTTCGGCCGCCAGCCTCGACGACGTCTCTAACTTCTTCCGCACCTATTATGCCCCCAATAATGCCACCTTGGTGATCTCTGGCGATTTTGACGCAGCCAAAGCCAAGGCATGGGTCGAGAAATACTTCGGGCCACTGCCAAAGGGCCCTGAAGTGGCGAAAATGCCGCCGATGGTGCCAAAGCTCGACGCGCCCAAGCACGTCACAATGACGGACAAAGTGGCTCTGGCGAGAGCTCAGCTGACCTGGCCGACGGTCGAACGCGGGCATCCCGACGAAAAGCCGCTGGATGTGCTTTCAGCCGTGCTTGGCCAGCTTCCGAAAGAAAACCGGCTCTTTAAAGCGTTGGTTTATGATCGCCAATTGGCTGCACAAACTTTCGCCTTCCATCCGGCATCGGCCCTGAGCGGCACTTTTACCGTGGCCATCACGGCCCGGCCCGACCAGAATGGCAATCTTGATGAGCTGGTCAAGCTTGCCGAAGCCGAAATCGCTCTCATCATTGCCGAAGGCCCAACGGCTGAAGAAGTTGCCAAGGCTCAGAACAGCGAAGAGGCCGACTTGATCAAGGGCTTGCAATCAGCCCATGGCAAGGCGGAATTTCTGCATTCCAACAACTTCTTTGATGGCGACCCGCTGGCCTATAAGAAGGAGATGGAGAAGCTTTTCGAGGTGACTCCGGCCGATGTGCAGCGAGTGGCAAAGAAGTATCTGACGGCGAATCGCGTTCGGCTGGATGTGATTCCAGGGCCACCCACAGAGCGTGCCCCTGAAGCGGTGGTTGACATATCTAAGCAATCCCCACTGCCACCTGTCAAAGCGGTAGAGGTGAAGGATACATTTGACCGGACAGTGCAGCCGGAAGCCGGCCCAACGCCGACTTTCACGCCGCCGGCGGTGGTTCGTCGCAAGCTTTCCAACGG
>JBILGL010000439.1:0-4227 GCA_044351075.1 Isosphaeraceae bacterium
AAACAAAAGAAAAAAGCCCCGGCGAACGATCGTCGGGGCTGTGATTAGCGATTATCATTCAAAGCTGGTTAATTTGAGGGGCTTTCCTGCAGCTTTCGCATGACTTCGTCGAGATTAAAACTGGCGGCTTTCTGTCGCTGGGGATATTCCCGGAACGTTGATAGAAACTTGCCGACATACTCCTGCGCAGGCACGGCGATGAAAGCGTGGGAGAGGAACCAGTCGTAATAGGTATTTGAGGTGACATCTGCGCGTTCGTAGGGGTCTGTGCGGAGGTTAAAGAGCTTGGGCACACGCAGGGTTATAAATGGTTCGGCCCAGATGCGCAGGGTGCCCTGAGCACGCTGTTCCATAAATACAATCTTCCAATTGTCGTAGCGAAGGCCGGTCACCTGCTGATCATCGTTGCAGTAAATGAAGCTGTTGCGCGGAGCGGCTTTTGACTGGCCTGTGAGATAAGGCACGAGGTTTTGACCATCCAGATGGACTTTGTAAGTATCATTACCGGCTGGAAGGCCCTTGAGCAGCTTTTCGGTCACTTTGTCGTCGCCGGCGATAGCGAGCAGGGTGGGGAGCCAGTCGAGGTGCGAAACGATTTCATTCGAGACAGAACCGGCTTTGATTCGGCCCGGCCAGCGGACCATGGCAGGCACGCGGTAGGCACCTTCCCAGTTGGTGTTTTTTTCGCTGCGAAATGGTGTCATGGCGGCATCAGGCCATGAGTTCATGTGGGGGCCATTATCGGTGGAATACATGACAAATGTATTATCAGCAATTCCGGCATCGTCAATCGCCTTGAGCACCTGCCCGACATTGCGGTCGTGCTGCACCATGGCGTCGGCATAGGTTCCAAGCCATCGACCGGCCTGGCCCTTTTGCTGCTCAGTGATATAGGTGCGGAAGTGCATATGAGTGAAATTGACCCAGAGGAAGAAGGGCTTCTCCGAATCGGCATGGTTTTTAATGTAGGCAGCGGATCGGCCGGCGATGTCGTCGTCGATCGTCTCCATACGCTTGCGATTCAGCGGGCCAGTGTCTTTGATCGACTGCCGACCGACGCGGCCAAACCGCGAATCGACCGTGGGGTCATCCACATCGGTTGCCTTACATTCCAGCACGCCACGAGGCCCATAGCGGGCCCGGAATGCGGGATCTTTGGGATAATCTTCGTTTTCCGGCTCTTCTTCGGCATTGAGGTGATAAAGATTCCCGTAAAACTCGTCAAATCCATGCACTGTCGGCAGAAAATCATTGCGATCGCCAAGGTGATTCTTGCCGAATTGGGCGGTTGAGTAATTCTGCATTTTCAGCAGTACGGCAACGGTTGGATCTTTTTTCGAAAGGCCAGTTGTGGCACCGGGCAAGCCGACTTTCGTAAGACCAGTCCGCAGGCCATGCTGGCCGGTGAGAAATGAAGCACGGCCAGCCGTGCAGCTCTGTTCGCCGTAGTAATCGGTAAATACCATGCCTTCTCGGCCGATTCGGTCGATATTGGGCGTTTTATAACCCATCAGGCCCATTGTGTAGATGCTGAGGTTCGACTGACCGATGTCATCACCCCAGATAATCACAATATTCGGTTTACGGGCCTGTTTTGCAGCGTTTTGCTGTGCCGCATTGGCATGGCCGAGACAAAAATGAGCCGCCATGACAAATGAAATCAATGGCAGGAGCCTGAAATCTTTCTGATGAAGTCGAATCACGAATGACACTCCGCTGCGAGTTGAGAGCTATATGACGAGTGTCATACAGGGATTATGGGAGAAGATCTGATCTGCTGATAGCATTTTGAGTGGTATTGCCCAGTCTGCTGATTGTTAAACTACCAAAACCATATAATACAAACCAACAGTTAATTTGCGAAGCGATGAGACAAGGCTTAGTTTTTGCCTGTCATAAGGATTTTAAGCCTATTTCAATTTCTGAATTTGGACGCATGATTCGATCATTTTTTTATTTTGATCGGTCAGAAATTTGATAACAAAACCCGGATGTTATGAGAAAAAACAGAGCTGCAGGCAAAAAAGATAATTTCGATTTCATTTCGCTGGATATTTTTCGGCATGCATGCGTTTGAGCCGAGAGATGAAGCCGGGGTCATCCCATTGGGCAGAGCCGACGTCGAAGGCGATCAGCGTACCGTCGTCCTGGAGAAGGAACGTCGCGGGAATGGCCTGAGTGACGAAATCGCCGGGCAGCTCAAGGGCATAATAGGCTGGGAAATCGATGTTGTTTTTCTTTTGATAGGAAGCCAGAGTGGGCGGGGAATCGTCGGTGCTGGCACAAATGACAACAAGTTTATCTTTCAGTTCGGCGTCTTTCGCCAGATTCGCCAGTGATGGCAGCTCAGCGCGACATGGCGGGCACCATGTTGCCCAGATATTGACAAGTATCAGTTTTTCTTTTGTCGTTGACCAGTCAAAGGCTTTGCCGGCCGGGTCCTTCAAAGACCAGCCAGTCGCCATTTTTTTGGGGAAGGCGACCGGGGCCATTTCAGGCGCAGACATGGAGCCGGGCAGCCCGCCACCCAGCTTCGTATAGATTCGCACAAAACCAAACCAGATGGCCAGCAGGGCAATGATCGTCAGCCATTTGCGAGCATTCATTCTCTCACTCCCTGCCAGTTTCCTGAATTCGTAATCGTGCAATCAAAATCAGTCGCCGCGAGTCGCCGCCACAGGGGCGAGCAGGTTTTCAACCGGGGCATAGTCATCGGTGAGGATAATGCCACGGGCGCGGGCGTCGAGCTCCTGCATATTGAGATCCGGGAAAGGCTCGGGCTCGAATTTCGTGCCATTGTTCACAAATTTCGGGTCGTTGGCCCGCTTGCCCAGTTCCTTGATGTCAATCGGCTGCTTCGAGACCACAACGACAAATGTCTCACGCTCGCCCTGGCCCGGCTCTGTTTCCGTTCCATAGACATAAACGTGGGGGAAAGTCTCTTTGGCCGTTTTCACCCATGATGAGAGAAAGCCGCCCAGGCCCTTGGCCCTTTCCAGCTCATCCTGCTCCTGGCTCCCGTTATCTCTGGCTTTTTCGCGAGCGACTTTGTCAGACTCATAAACGTCAATGATGTTAATCATATAAACGCCCTGATCTGAAAGGAGATTCGCCAGCTTTTCATTGAATTCGCGGGTTGTCAGGTGCCAGGGGACGGAGAAGTCGTTAAAAGCATCGCCATAAATCAGGTCATATTTCTTCACGCCCTGATTCTTGATCACAAACTGGCGGGCATCGCCAATGGTCGTCTGAATCGTCGTGTCGGCCGGCAGGCCCATCGCCATCTGGTTGGCTTTGAGCACGGCTGGGTCGATCTCTGCAACGTCGCATTTCGTCTTGGGATAGAGATGTTGCATGTAGCGTGGGAAGGTGTAAGCCCCACCGCCCAGAAAGAGTGTCGAAAGATCGGCCTGTTTGAAGTCGCCTGAGCCCTGAGCTTTGGCCTTGGCCTCAGCCACTCGCTGCGAAACAAGGGCATAGATGTATTCGTAGTCGTATTCGATATGCTCCGGATGATTCAGCAGAAAATAGCCGTGAATCAAGTTATCAAGCACAATCGTACGCTTGAGCGAGTCTTCCTCAGGCTCGTTGTTCACCTTAATGTAGTAATACTGGCTTTCGTCGATCCAGGCCAGGGCGGCTTCCTCATCGTTGGGGTTGCCCACTGGCTCGGTCAGGCCGAGCTCGGTGGCCTGATTCTGAAACCAGGTGCCGGGGATCAGCGCGATCAGGCAGAGGCCCAGCGGCAAACCAGCCCAGGCGGCCTGAAGCACGCCACCCAGCACGGCCGCACAGGCGGCCATCAGGCCCGCAATCAAAAGCATCATGACTTTCGTGCCGAAGATGTCAATCAGGTAGAAGCCTGTGAGGAAAGTGCCGAGAATTGAACCAACCATGCCCCAGGCATAAACCACGCCGATCGACTGGCCGACCTTGCCCATCGCGATGGATCGATCGATGGCAATTTTGGCCAGCATCGGGCTGACTGTGCCAAGGGCGATTGAAGCGGGCAGGAAATTGATCGCCACCACTTTCAGCACTCGCTTCCACCAGGGGCCAGTGAGCACAACCGCCTCCGACAGAAACGGGGTGTGATCGCGAAACCATTCACTCCCATTGACAAGCACATTCGCCGGGCTTTCAAGCACCAGAGCATAGATGAGCGTCATGGAGCAGAGCATGAAAAAGATCGCGGCCAGGCCTTTTTTCGTCGTGAAATTCGAAAGC
>JBILGL010000315.1:0-5507 GCA_044351075.1 Isosphaeraceae bacterium
CACCATCGCTACGCCGCAGCAGTTTAGCTCGTTTCCAACTCTCTTATTAACAACGACTTTGACTCGCCTCGTCCTGAACGTTGCCAGCACCCGTCTGATTCTGCTTGACGGTGCTGAAAAGGGCCTTGATGCTGCTGGTGGAGTCATTCGCGCGTTTGGCTCGTTTGTTGCCGGCGATAATATTCTCGTCGGCGGTGTGATGTTCGGGATTATGGTGATTATTCAGTTTGTAGTGATTACGAAAGGTTCGTCGCGAATCAGCGAAGTGGCCGCCCGGTTCATGCTCGACGGTCTGCCGGGCCGACAGATGGCGATTGATGCCGACCTGCATGCCGGACTGATCGATCAACCGTCCGCAACCCGCCGCCGCAACGACCTTTACCGCCAGGCCGACTTTTTCGGTGCGATGGATGGTGCCGGTAAATATGTGCGAGGCGATGCCGTCGCAGGTGTGCTCATTACATTAATTAATGTGGCGGGCGGTATGTTCATTGGTGTGATTCAACACGGAATGAGCCCGGCAGAGGCTGTTGATGTTTTTACTAAACTCACGATTGGCGATGGACTTGTGAGCCAGATTCCGGCGTTTCTGATCTCGCTCGCTGCCGGCTTGATCGTGACCCGATCTTCCAGCGAATCAGACATCGGCCATGAAATGACCGGCCAACTTTTTGGCCAGTCCCGCACACTCATCGTATCGGCCGCTTTGCTGGGCCTGCTCGCCTTCTTCGGCCTGCCGAAATTGCCTCTGCTCACCGTGGCTGGGCTCTTAACTGCCGGTGCATGGGTACTTTATCAGTCGGAATCCGAACAGGGGGCCGAAGCCGAGCAGGAAAAAGCGATTACGGCAAAACCGCAGCCAAATCAGTTACCAGTTGCCCAAGTTAAGGCCAAAAAAGAAGTTGTGTCGTCAGCTCAATCAGAGTCAAAGCCGAAAAGTCCTGCTCCAGCTTCTGCTTCTCCGCCGTCAACTAAACCGGCAACGTCATCCGTGAACGACTGGCTGCGTGTTGATGCCATGGAGCTCTCCATCGGCTATCGGCTGATCACTCTGGCGGATGCCAGCCGTGGTGGCGACTTGCTCGATCGCCTTCAGCGCGTTCGCCAGCGAGTAGCCCGAGAGCTCGGGATGATTGCGCCACAAGTTGCTATACGAGATGATATTGCGCTTGGTCCACAGGAATATCGAATCAGTATTCGCGGGGTCACCATCGCCACTGGCTCCACTTACCCCGGCCGACTGCTGGCGATACTTCCGGCGGGTATGGATGAAAAGCCCGAAGGCCGCGAGACGATTGACCCGGCCACAGGTCAGCCTGCGACCTGGATTGTTGCCGAGGGTCGTGAGGCCGCCGAACTCTCCGGCTGCAAGCTCAAAGATGCTTCGGCCGTGCTGATGGATCATTTGGCGGAAATCATTATCGGGCATGCAGATGAGCTGCTTTCGCGCGATCAGGTGATGCAGCTTCTGGAACGTGTCCGCGCCACCAGCTCCACGTTGGTTGATGAGGTTGTTCCAAACTTGCTCCGAGTCGGTGAGATCCAGAAGGTTTTGCAGAATCTCCTGCGCGAGCGAGTCTCCATCCTCGACATGGAAACGATTCTTGAATCTCTTGCTCTGGCGGCAGTTGCGACCCGCGACCCTGAAGAACTCACCGAACATGTCAGACGCTCGCTCAGCCGCCGCCTCGTTCAGCCTTACCTCGGCACAGACGGGCACTTACGTGTCGTCATGCTCGATAAATCGGTCGAGCAGCGGCTCGCTGCCGCCGTGGATCAATCCACCCGTCCTGAAACAGCCCTTGGGCTCGACTGGTGCCGCGACCTCGTTGTCGCCATTGGCGCTGCCGCAACCCGGCTGACCAATCAGGGCAGGGCACCGGTGCTGGTCGTTAATGGCCTGGTCCGTCGCCTTGTACGCGACCTGACACACGCTGATCTCCCGAGCCTTGTCGTTTTAGGCCAGCAGGAAATTCCCCGCGATACACCGGTTGATAATCTCGCAACCGTTGCTCCCGTCAGCCTTTCCGCTGATGCCGCCGACGAAGCTTTTGCACAGGCTGAGACAGCCGCTTCGTCATTCGCAAATCCAGTTACAACAAGGCCTTCCGTTGTGCCGCCACCGCATGCATGGTCGCGTCAGCGGGGGGCGGCCGACCTCTCGGCCAATCGTGGTACAATGCCTGATAATAGTCGATAAACCAATACCATTAAATCAGTTAGAAGCTGTGTGAAAGCCCATGTCGAGCCGCACTTTGTGGAAAGCCCATGCCGCTCATTCCCAAACCTTCTCGACCCCACGCCTCTTCCGCGGCAAAACCTTGCGCGATGCCCTGAAAAATGCCGAAAAAGCCTTGGGCAATAATCTTTATGTTATTGGCACCTATCATGTTAAGAATAAATGGGCTGGTCTGTTACCCGGCCTTTCCGCTGACGAATGTTTCGAAGTCGAGGCCGTAGTTGATTCGGCGGCTCAGGTTGGCCCTTCGTTTCATCGTCATGATCTTTCGAGCGTACATCGCTCCGTTTCCGACGTAGCTCAGGCCGGTGGCGATATTCATCGCCTGTGGGACTTTCCCGAAACCCTCACCGCCCCCTTCCAATATCTTCTCAGATCAGGTGTTGAAGAGGATTACGCCGAACGTGTGGTGCGTCATGCCGTTGCCTGCCACCATTACCGCGACCTAGCCGACGAAGAAAAAGCCTGGCAGGCTACCCTCGATGCCACCGCCGACGCCCTGCCAGTTACCGGCTTTGCACCCATGCAGCCGGGCGAAAAACGGGTCATTTTAATTATTGGTCCAACGGGTGCCGGCAAAACCTCTGCAACTGCCAAAATTGCTTCATTTTTACAGATCAGGCATCAAGTCCGTCTTGGGCTGGTCTCGTGCGATATGTTTCGCATCGCTGCCGTTGAGCAGCTTGATACCTATGCCCGAATTCTCGATATTCCCTTCGCCGCAGCCGAAGGTGCTCAGGCCATTGCCGATGCCGTCGGCACGATGGACGCCGATTGCATTATCATTGACACGCCCGGCTTTAGCCCGATGGATCATGAACGCTTGCAAGCACTTGCAGAAATTTCGCAGGTGATTTGTCCGGACGAAACGCATCTTGTTTTGCCGTTGGAATCAGCAGGCGGCTGGGCGCGAATGGTCGCTGAAAAATTCGCGGTGGCCGGGCCTGACCGACTTGTCGTGACCAAGACCGACGAAATGCCTGCGCATGGGGGCTTGATCAACCTGGCGGCTGAGCTTCGTCTGCCGTTTTCGTTTGTGAGTGTTGGACAGTTGGTGCCAGACGATCTTGAACCCGCAGATTCGGAAAATATGGCACGAATGATCCTTGGCTGAGTGCTTTCGCTGGCTGAATCTCCTTTGCCAGATTATGCAGATTCTCCACACGGATCAGTCTGCAAAATCCCACCTGCCGAAACGCAGGATCGCTTGCGAATCACTTGTGAATCAACCGATAATCGAAAGTGTGTGAGTCTGCGAGTCGGGGTCGATATCATTAGCGGCAAGGGAGTGGCAAAATGGGGCGTTCCCGCAAACGGACGTACCACCTCGACACAATCGAGCATCGCCTGACGGGGCCTAAGCGCATCGGCTTCTTCGGCTATCGCAACGTCGGCAAAACCACACTCCTGGCCATGCTTTATCGCCAGGCATCCACAGGCCAGATTCCCGGCTGCCGCCTCGCCTCGCTTGATTCCGGCACCGCCGAATATCTCTCCGACAAAATCGCCCAGATCGAATCCGGCGAGCCACCCGCCGGCACCATGGCCGAAACCGACCTGCACCTGCGTCTTTACCATGGCCCGGCCCGTATGGACCTGACCGTAAAAGACTATCAGGGCGAGCATGTCGCCCTTGGCAGCCGCGAGCCGATCCGCGATTTTCTGGCTGATTGCGACGCCATTCTGCTCTGCCTTGATCCCGAAAATGCCCTTCGCCCTGCCGATCGCCGCCGCCGCCAGCAAGAGATCGAAATTCTTCTGGAGCAATGCCTTGAGCAGTCTGAACGCACGCAGATGCATCGGCCGGTCGCGCTGGTTCTGACGAAATTCGACCGCGTTCTCGCCAGCCACCATGCCCGCCAGATCGGCTCGCCCCGGCGCTCCCGTCAATTAGAATATGACGACGACGATGATGAAGCTCAGGATGATTACGCTGTTGATCGCCGAGTTCCCGCCCGTCGCCCGCCGGCCTCTTTGCCCGCCCTTTCGCCGGGAGAGGTTGAACGGCTGGTGGAAACGCAATATGGCATGACGGCTCACGCCCTTTCGACTCATGCCCGCCGATCGGCTGTTTTTGCCGTATCCAGCTATGGTTTCGGGGCTTCTGACGACGGCCGCCCGCCTCATCAGCTTAACCCCATCGGGCTTGAAGGGCCGCTTACATGGCTGGCTGATCAGTTGGAATCGTCTGATCGGGACCAGCTTGACTGGCTCTGGGATCTTGCTCCCGATGATCTTTCTCGCCTGGGCCGCTGCTTGAAGGCCTATGAACGCCGGTATCCTGAATCGCCTTTTGGCCGCCAGTTCCGTAAGAAGCTGGGTCGGCTGAAGCGGGCCCGAATCCGCCGCCGCGTGCTTGGCTCGATTGGTCTGGCTGGTTTGGGTGTTGGTGGTCTGGCCGGTTATGACATGCTTGGCTATCGCATGGCCATTCGTTATGAAAAAGGTCATGCCGCGCCGGCGGTCGCCCAGAACTGGGTGGAAACACGAAGCTGGCACCCGACTTTGGGTCTCTTTTTCCCCAAGTCTGAAGAAGATGCCCGCGCTCGATCAGCCAAGTGGGCAGTGGCCGCTGCCGAACAGAAGGTGACACTTGGCACCGCCACGCCGGAAGTGAAAAAAGAGCTGGCCGAGCTCAAGGAAAAAGCCCCCGAGCTGGCCCCGGCAATTGCCCGGGTGGAAGCCGCTCAGGATCTGCGTCAGCACGACGTTGTCTGGAAACAGCTTCAGGCCGATCTGGCCATTCCCGGGGAAAATCCGGCCAAGCTTCGGGAACGGCTTGTTGAATTCATGCGCCAATTCCCCGACACCGTCCATCGCGATGAAGCCACCGGGCAGATTGTGAAACTGGCCGACCAGATGGCCAAAGCCGCTTCAGACCGCGACCGCCGCCGCGTCGAAAATCTCGGCATAGCTGCCCGCATGCCCAAGGCCGACCTTCAGGACGTCCTGCGCCAGGCCCGATTGTTCATGGATCAGAACCCGGACACCGACCTGCGACAGGAGCTTGAAGCCCTGATCGCCGACGTGACCGGCAAAATCGACGAGCGCGACATCGAAGCCGCCCGCGACTATTCCCGCAAGTATCCCACCAATTTCAGCACCCGGCTTGAGCGTTATCAGGACTACCTGAAAACCCATGCCAATGGCGGCAAATACGTCAGCGAGGCGATGGAAGCCAAGACCCGCATCATGCAGGATTGGGACACCCATGCCTACCGACAGGCTTATGAGCACCTGATCGATCATCCGGAAGATATCAGCGAAG
>JBILGL010000316.1:0-5505 GCA_044351075.1 Isosphaeraceae bacterium
GCGTGCAGAATACAAAAAACAGCATGACGACTCGAGCGATCTTCGCTACCGGCTGAACAGGGAACATCAGAAAAAGAAGCTGAAAAAGCCGGATTCAGGGCCAAATCCGCTGAAGTAGATTGCATTAAAACTTAATGCAATTGTATTTCATCAAATAAAAAAATCCCCTTGAGGAAGCCGTCAAACACGAAGATGGCTTTGCTCTGGGGGATAGTTTGTTAATTCATTTTGAATCGATTCATTGGCATATCGAATGCCTGATTCTCTTGTATTCGGATTTTCCTTATTCCATTTTCAATTGGTGCTTCAAGCATAAACGTTCCGCGATAGAGTATCCCCAAAAAAATTAATCTGAATGCTTCCTATCGGCTCACTTTCGCGGTAGATTGGCCATTGCTCACATCAGAATTGATCTTCAATGTCGAATCCAATCGGAAGAGAAAATGAATCGAGTCATCACCTTTCTGGCTGCCGGATTGTTCCTGAGCGTGTTTGGCACTCTCATCAGCGCTGAAGAAATTCGCCATTCGCTATTCATCGCTGGGCCGAATTTCACGGGAATTCTGGATGAAAACGGTCAGGTGGTCTGGGATTCCGGTCGAAAAGGGGCACGCGACGGTTTTGTGCTGTCCAATGGCAATATTCTGATCGCCTGGACAAACGAAGTGATTGAATACCGGCGCGATAAGTCGGTTGTATTTCGCTATGCGCTTTCGAAGGAAAATAAGGAAATTGGCACGGCCGAAAGGCTTGAAAATGGCGATACGCTGATCACTGAACTTGGCCCACGGCCGAGGCTGCTGGAAGTGAGCCCGGCCGGCGAGATTAAGGTTGATTGCCCGCTGAAGCCCGAGACGGATAATGCCCACATGCAGACGCGGATGGCCCGAAAACTGCCCAGCGGGAACTATCTGGTGCCGCATTTGCTGGCCTTCAAGGTGAAGGAATACAAGCCCGATGGCACCGTGGTGCAGGAATTTCCGACTGATTTTGCCGACCTTGGCGGCCGGAAGGAAGAAAACTGGCCTTTCACCGCGATTCGGCTGGCCAACGGCAATACGCTGGTGAACCTGACACACGGGAATAAGACAGTTGAGCTTGACCCTCAGGGCAAAGTGGTCTGGAAAATTTCCAACGCCGACTACCCCGGCAAGCCATTTGCCGACCCCTGTGGAGCCCAGCGACTGCCCAACGGCAACACCGTGATCGCCAGCTATGCTGCCCAGAAAGGTGTGAAGGTTTTTGAAGTCACGCCCGCGAAGAAAATTGTCTGGACCTACGAAGGCCCCTTTCGTGCCCATGAAATACAGGTGCTTTCAACCAACGGTAAGCCAATTGATGGCAAGCCCTTAAAGTGACATTGCAGACGCCATTAAAGGGCCTGGCCGGCGACACTTTCAGGCATTGAAATCTTGGCGCAGGGCAGGCTTTTCTGGCATATTTTGAAGATCTTTTCAAACTTGGGCCGGGAACGTCAGGGAACGTGTCCGGCGAGCACGAAGTCATTGATTGGACAGGATTTTCAGCCGCCATGGAAGTTTCTCGCGTCAGTTCATTGGCATTGGCAATTTCAGCACCGGTAGCAAATCAGGCCCAGTGGCTTGCTGTTGGGCTTTACAAGGACATTGAAACGTCGCGGAAGCTGCTCTCGGCCCATCCTGATTTGAACTTTGCAGCCCAGGCCATCCCGCCGGAAGGCGAAGCCCCGGGTGGAGTTGGCGAAACGCTGGCCGTCTATTCAGCCGCTGGCTCAGGCCATCCATCGATTCTGTTTTACGGGCTGGGTGAATCGGCCAAAAGAACGTCGCTAAGCTTGTTTGAAGCGGGGGTGGCGGCATCGAAGAAGCTGGCATCGAAGGCCGATCGCCGAGTGGCGGTTTTGCTGCCGTCAGCCGGTGAATCAAAGTCTGAAATTTCGGCCCTGATTCGCGGCTGGGTGGTCGGCACGCGTGGCCCGGGGCTTCTGAAAAAAGAGAAGAATCGGTTTGAATTTGGGGCGATGGCGGTGATCGACCCGTCCAATAGCCTCACGGAAGCTGATTTCCAGGCGGCCGTGGGGATTGGCCGGAGTGTGAATCTGGCACGAGAGCTGGCCAATATGACGCCGCATGATAAATGCCCGGAAAAGCTGGCCGAGCGAGCGGCACTTGAGGCTGTGGCGGCGGGCTGCGAAGTGGAAGTCTGGGACGAAGCTCGGATTACCGCCGAGCGTTTTGGCGGTCTGCTCGGAGTGGCAGCGGGCTCTACAAGGCCACCGCGATTTGTGGTCGTTAAGTATCAGGGCAAGGGGGCGGGGCATCCGCATTATGCTCTGGTGGGCAAGGGTGTTACGTTTGATTCGGGCGGGCTTTCCCTGAAGCCTTCCGGCTCAATGGAAGACATGAAAAACGACATGACCGGAGCGGCCGTGGTGCTTGCCGTCGTGACGCGGGCAGCTCAGCTCAAGCTGCCGGTGAACGTCGTCGCATACATGCCGATGACGGAGAACATGACGGGCGGCCTGGCCACGAAGCTGGGCGATGTGCTGACGATGCGCGACGGCACCACGGTGGAGATTCTGAACACAGATGCCGAGGGGCGGTTGATTCTGGCCGATGCATTGGCTTATGCTGCCGAGCAGAAGCCGGCCGCGATGATTGACCTGGCAACGCTGACGGGTGCCTGCATGGTGGCACTGGGGCACCGCATCGCCGGGCTCTGCAGTAACAACGACGCCCTTGTCAGTGAGCTGATGGATAGCACAAAGCGTGCAGGCGAAAGGCTTTGGCGGCTGCCGATCGACGAAGATTTCAAGGATCAGCTCAAGAGTAACGTGGCAGATCTGAAGAACGTCGGCTCAAAAGGTGGCGGGGCGATCACGGCCGCGAAATTCCTCCAGCATTTTGTGGGCGAAACGAACTGGGCTCATCTGGACATTGCCGGGCCAAGCTGGTCCGACGCCGATTCGGCCACTCGAGATGCCGGCGGGACAGGTTGCTACGTGGCCACGCTGGTGGACTGGCTGAAAGAAAAAGCGAATTAATTAGAGGGTTTATTCCGACTCTTTTCTGGCGATCTCGGCAGAAAACTGTCACTTTTGCTGAATGATCTGCTAAAATTGCGTGCCGAATCTGCCAATTGGCGGATTGGTTGGTGACTATTGTTTGGGGAAGATTCAGTGGCCATAGTGGTGCAGAAATTCGGTGGGACGAGCGTAGCCAACGCCACGAAGATTCAGTCGGCTGCGCGTCGGGCGATTGATCAGCATGAGCGTGGCCATCAGGTGATCGTGGTGGTCTCAGCGATGGGCCATACGACCGACGAGCTGATTGACCTGGCCAGGCAAGTGTCGCCCCGCCCGCCAGCAAGAGAGCTTGACATGCTGCTTTCCACCGGCGAGCAGGTCTCGGTCGCCCTCCTGGCCATGGCGATCCAGTCGCAGGGTGTGCCTTCAATCAGCTTCACCGGCTCACAGATTGGCATCGTGACCGATAGCTTCCACACCAAGGCCCGTATTCGGAATATCTCAACAGAACGCATGAAAGCCGCCCTCGACGAAGGCAAGATTGTGATCGTCGCCGGCTTTCAGGGGGTTGATGCCAATTACAATATCACGACCCTTGGCCGGGGCGGTTCGGATACAACCGCCGTGGCCTTGGCCGCCGTGATTAATGCATCGGCCTGCGAGATATTTACGGATGTCGATGGCGTTTATACGACCGATCCTCGACTGGTGCCCAACGCCCGCAAGCTTGATACGATCAGCTACGACGAAATGCTCGAGATGGCGAGCCTGGGCGCGGGCGTTATGCACTCGCGATCGATCGAATTTGCCAAGAAGTATCATGTGCCGATTCATGTGCGACATGCCGGAAATAAAGAGGTGGGCACATGGATTGTGGATGAGCGGGCATCTCGGCGTCTGGGGGCAGTGGTCACCGGGGCCGCTCTGGCCAAGGAAGAAGCAAGAATCACAGTGCGGCGGCTGCCGGACCGGCCGGGTGTGGTGCATGGCCTGTTTCGCGAGCTGGCTGAAAAGCATGTTGTGGTTGACATGATCGTGCAGAATATCGCGACGGATGGGCTGGCCGAAGTTACTTTTACAGTTGATGAAGACGATCTCGAAAATTCGCTGGCGATCGTCAGAAAAGCGGCTGAGGCTGTTGGCACGACAGATCTAACCAGCGACCGCGAAGTGGCCAAGGTTTCGGTGGTCGGCTCCGGCATGAAGACGCATTCCGGCGTGGCGGACCGCATGTTTGAGGCTCTCGCCGCAGCGGGCATTAATATTCAGATGATTACGACCAGCGAAATTAAAATCAGTGTGCTGGTCGGTCGCGAAGCGGGTTTCTCGGCTTTAAGGGCTGTGCACGAAGCCTTTGAGCTGCACCGGGTGCCAGCCGATCTGCGTTTCAGCGAGGATCCGCCTGAGATTGCTGTGAAACTGGTGCAGGAAAATCAGGATAAAGTATCGACTGAATCGATTCCTGCCGGTGATACGCCGGGAATGGAAGATTTGGTGATCAGCAGTGTCGAGCTTGACGAAAGTCAGGCCCGCGTGACTCTGCTGAACCTGCCGGACCGGCCAGGCCAGGCGGCCCGAGTCTTCCGCACGGTGGCCGAAGCCGGTATTAATGTGGATATGATTGTGCAGGACATCAGTCAGGACATAGGCTCGGGCAGCAATACACTGCTCTCCTTCTCCATTCCATCGGCTGATGGTAAACACGCTGAAAAAGTGCTGACCGACCTGCTCGGCCCGGGCAGCGTGGCCATTGAAAACCCGATCGCCAAACTTTCGGTAACCGGTGTTGGCATCAGGTCTCATACAGGTGTCGCGACACGCATGTTTGCCGCCCTGGCCGCCAGCCAGATCAATATTTCGATGATTAATACCAGCGAAGTGCGAATTAACGTTGCGACGGATGTCGCACTTGGCCGCAAGGGCGAAATGGCACTCAAGGCCGCATTTAATCTGGACTAATATCGATAAATCTCAATTTTCATCCATCATCCTCAGGATAAAGGGAAAGTAACCGCCACCATGTCACGCAAAAAAGTCATTCTGGCCTATTCCGGCGGCCTTGATACATCTGTTGCCGTCAAGTGGATCAACGAAACCTACGACATGGATGTGATCTGCTACACCTGCGACCTTGGTCAGGGGCAGGATATTGAGGCTATTCGTCAGAAGGCTCTGCGCACCGGTGCTGTGGATGCTGTGGCAGAAGATCTTCGAGCCCTTTTTACCGATTATTTCTGTGTGCCGTCGCTCATGGCAGGTGCTCTTTATGAAGGCAAATATCCGCTTGCTACGGCCCTGGGGCGGCCATTGATCGCCCAGCGCATGGTGCTATTGGCACAGGAAAAGGGTGCTTCGGCCGTCTCTCACGGTTGTACCGGCAAGGGTAATGACCAGGTTCGTTTCGACGTGACATTCCAGACGCTTGACCCAAGTTTGCAGATCATTGCCCCGGTGCGTGAATGGAAGTGGACACGCACACAAGAGTTGGAATATGCCGCCAA
>JBILGL010000317.1:0-5499 GCA_044351075.1 Isosphaeraceae bacterium
GCGGTTTTTGCTGGAGGAGTTGGAAGATCCGTTGTTTCCTGTATTTCCGACTGCTTTTCGCATCCAATTGCGGAAATCAGTAGAAATGCAATTCCAGCAAAACAGTTGTATTTCATCATCGTTTTCCTCCAAAGGACTGTTCAGATCAGCGTATATAGCCGAGGATCACCAGTATTAGCAATATCACAACCACCAAGCCCAGCCCGCCAGTTGGCCCATACCCCCAACTCCTGCTGTGTGGCCATAAAGGCAAAGCTCCCAATAACATCAGGATCAGAATCACTAGCAAAATCGTGCCGAGCATGGCTAAATCGCCCTCCATTACAAGAGTAAGGTTTTGCTGACTCAGATTTCTTTGATATAAATCAGAATCTGAGCTTTCAGCAGTTTTGAAACCAACTATTCAATAGAGCTATATTTTTGGGGCGATTCCGACATCAAGCGTGATCTCTGGACAATGTCAGTAATTGACTTACACGACATTAAAATCCAGCTAACCGATAGCAGCCAATAAGGGGTCATTCTACTTTTATTTGCTGTAAATCCATTTAATAAATTAATTTATATGCTAGTTAAATCCATATTACGATTTAAGAATGTATTCATAAAACCCAAAACAAATGATGTAATTTAATTATTCAGCATAACTTGACTGAAATAAAAGTAGAATTGCCCCTTTATTTGCTGCCCCCTTTATCTGCCCAATGTAACTGCCATCATTGGGGCGATTCCGGCTTCATAATCTCGTAAAAATAGGGGTTAAAGAATGCACTCTCTGGTTCATGTTCGGGTTCGGAATACCCATTAATTCTAATGGATTTGTTTCTGAAACTTGTTGGCGGTTGGTGGCCCTCTATTTGGCTCAGTGGTATGTATTCGAATCATTCGGCCAGCAAGATCAATAATGATTGCTTTACTGAACGAATCAAGCCACAGAGCGCTTTTTCACAGGCCGAGCCTGATTACATTTTCACAGGAGGATGATAATGCCTACCGAGCTCTTTCCTAAAATCGCGTTCATTGGAAATTACCTGCCACGCAAATGTGGCATTGCGACATTCACCTTTGATATGTGTAACTCCATCGTTGGCAGGATGCCTGGCCTGGAACGTGTCGTTGTGCCAGTGAACGACCGGCCGGAAGGTTATGAATATCCGCCTGAGGTACGGTTTGAATTGCATAAGGAAAATGCGGCAAGCTACTATCAGGCGGCCCGTTTCTTGAATGATTCCGAGATTGATATTGTTTCGCTACAACACGAATTCGGCATTTTTGGCGGCGTTTCGGGTAGTTTAATATTGAATACGCTGCGCGACTTGCGAAAGGATGTTGTCACAACGCTGCATACTGTGCTTAAGAAGCCAACAGAGGATCAGCGATGGGTGATCAGGGAAATCTGCCGACTTTCGGCCCGCGTTGTGGTCATGACTGAAATGGCCCGTGTTTTTCTGAGGGAGGTCTATGGAATTCCCTCGTCAAAAATTGAGGTCATTGCACATGGCATACCGGATGTGCCGTTTGAAGATCCAAACCGGTTAAAAAATCAGGTCGATCTTTCTGGCAGGCTGGTCGCATTAACGTTTGGACTGCTTTCGCCAAACAAAGGCATTGAACAGATGCTCAAGGCGATGAATAAAATCATACAGAAATTTCCAGGCTTTACATATATAGTGCTTGGGGCCACCCATCCCGAGCTGGTGCGAAACGAGGGTGAGCGATACCGCAGCTCACTTCAGGAAATGGCCTGCACGATGGGGATCAGCGATCATGTGAAATTTCTCGATAGGTTTGTCGATGTCGAAGAGCTAACGCTTTACATACGGGCCTCAGATTTATACGTCACGCCCTATCTCAACCCAGCCCAGATCACTTCCGGCACTCTTGCCTATGCATTCGGCTGCGGCAATCCGATTGTTTCAACACCATATTGGCACGCGGAGGAATTGCTTGCCAACGGGCGGGGTGTGCTCGTACCGTTTGCCGATTCTGAAGCGTTAGCGCGGGAAATAAACGGGCTGCTGGCCGACGCGCCTCGCCGTGAATCGATGGCTCGTGAAGCCTACAGGCTTGGCCGGGAAATGATCTGGGAAAATTCGGCTGATCATTATATTGAAATATTTCAGAATGTCTGGAAATGTCGAAATGGAAGGGCATTGAAAAATCTGGCTGAGAAACCGATTGAATTGCCAAGCTGGCGGTTTGACCACCTTTTTCGGTTGACAGATAAAACAGGCATTCTCCAACACGCCAACCACTCGATTCCTAATTTCGAGGAAGGCTACTGCACGGATGATAATGCCCGAGCCCTGCTGTTGACTATTCATCTGGAAGAGCTTGGGTTGTTAAATACGGATCTTGCTGAGCACGCTGTCAGTTACGCTTCTTTCCTGCATGCCGCTTACAATCCTGAGACCGGTAGATATCGAAATTTCCAGGGGTACGACCGACGCTGGCTGGAGCCAGTTGGTTCTGAAGATTCGCAGGGGCGGGCAGCCTGGGCACTTGGTGTCTGTGTCGGAAGCTCGGACCGGCTCAAATTGCGTTCATGGGCAATGTCCCGGTTTCAGCCGTCGATTCTCTCTGTGCTTGAAACCACATCACCCCGGGCCTGGGCGTTTGGTTTGTTGGGCCTGACTGCTTATTCACGGCGAAACTCGCAGGACCAGAAAGCGATTGCAATTCGTGATCAATTTATCAATCGACTGGTTGATCTTTTTGAACGAAACGCGACCTCTGACTGGTACTGGTTTGAAGACATTCTGTCGTATGACCTGGGGCGGGTTCCACAGGCGATGATCGCTGCTGGAAAGGCTTCAGGGAATCAGCAGGCGTTGAAAATCGGGCTCGAGGCGCTTGAGTGGCTGATTAATGTTCAAAAATCGCCACTCAATCATTTTCGGCCTGTGGGTTGCATGGGTTTTTACCGCAAGGGCGAGGAAAAAGCGATTTTTGACCAGCAGCCAATTGAGGCCAACGCCATGGTCTCTGCCTGTGTTGAGGCCTTTCGGGCAACGCGTCACCCGGTTTGGCTAAACGAAGCTCAAATTGCATTCCTATGGTTTCTGGGCCGAAACGACCTTGGTCAGGAATTATACGACCCAATTTCGGGCGGCTGTTTCGATGGGCTTCAGGAAAACCGTATCAACCAGAACCAGGGAGCTGAATCGACACTGGCGTTTTTATTGTCGCTGGCGGAAATGACGCACGTTTCAAGGTTAAACACGACAAAGAAGCTGAATCACAAGCGTGTCGAGGCCGTTTCCGATCGTTGAAAATCCAATATCGGGAGCAGACTGATGAGATGCGAACGCACAGGAATTATACTCAAGCCGAATAACAGCCGTGTCATTATCCGGCCGTTTGAATTGGCCAGCCAACATCGGATTGAGAAAATTGTCGCTCGTGTGAGTTCGCTTTCAGAGGCTGATGTAGACTGTCAGCTGGCACAGGTAATGCGCGAATTTCGCGATCGCCATCAGGGCACACAGGAGTTCTTTCTAAGGCGTTTCGAACAGGTTCGTAAATATCTGCTTACGGACATTCCAGTGAGCGAACCGAGAAAAATGCTGATTGGGGCCTATTTTAGCCAGGAATACGCGCTTGAATCGGCGGCGTTATTTAACCCGTCGATGGTCTGGCACCCGGACCAATCCGGCCTGCCGGAAGGGGGCAAACGTTTTATTTTAAGTATGAGGGCCACTGGCGAAGGGCACATTTCGTCGATCACATTTCGTTCGGGTGTGATTGATTCAAATAATCTAATTAAAATGGACGAGCCGACGCGCTACGTGCAGGACCCGGACCTGGTGCCGAATTCGCTCTATGAGAAACAACTGTTCTGTAGGAAACTAACCGAGATTGGCGTTGTCGGGCCGCTAACAACGCAGCTGATGCTCGAACTTGGCGATTATTTTACAATCGAAGGACTCAGCGCGTGCCTCGCTGATTTCTTGAAAAACAATCGGGCCCAGCGGCATGAATTTGAGCCTGTGGCGCATACAATTATGGTTCTGGCAAGGTCCAACTATGAAATACAATTCAGCTCAAAACTGAATATTTCCGAGCGGATCATTTTTCCCTGGTCGCCGGCGGAGACAAACGGAATCGAGGACGCGCGATTTGTGCAATTCACTCACAATGACAATCGAATCGTTTATTATGCTACTTACACGGCGTTTGACGGTCGTGTCACGTTTCCGCAGATGCTTGAAACCGAGGATTTTTTGTATTTCAAGGTAAATACTTTAAATGGTCCTGAGGTACGCAACAAGGGATTCGCTCTATTTCCGCGCATGATTCGCGGCCATTTCGCCATGCTATCGCGGCAGGATAATGAAAATCTGTTTATTATGTATTCCGATCAGCCGTATTTCTGGTATTCGAAAGAGCTGGTGGCACGCCCGACTTTTCCTTGGGAATACGTGCAGCTTGGTAATTGCGGCTCGCCGATTGAAACACCGGAAGGCTGGCTGGTGCTGACACACGGGGTTGGGCCTATGCGCAAATATTCGATCGGCGCTTTTCTGCTGGATCTTGACAACCCGGCCAGGTTGATCGGACGACTCAAAACGCCGCTCCTGGAGCCCGAGGCCAACGAGCGGGAAGGCTATGTCCCGAATGTGGTTTACAGTTGTGGAGCCCTGGTGTACGGGGAAACACTGGTGATTCCTTATGCAATGTCTGATTACGCTAGCACTTTCGCCACAGTACCACTGGCGGAATTGCTTGCAGCCATGTCGAAGGATTGATTCAAAAGGTGAGTTGATTTTGCGGAGCGACAGTAAAAGCCAATTTCGTGGTCAGGCACTTTAGGAATATCTGATGTCGTATGGCACTATGCAAAGTACAAACAGCTAAAGTTGTATGAAATTCTGTACTGTTTCACCCCAAATGGCACTTTGGCTAAGTGATTAGCTGGTCTGGTTTCCGGGTAAATTTGAACTGAACTTCCCCACGAAAAGTAGACACTCAATTAGACGAACTTACTTGTTTATTTGTACACCCCAACTGACCATTTTGCAATCTCTTTCTCCCACAACTCTATTCAGGCTCATTCGGTTGAAAAGAGTTGGTCGCCATTCGCTCCGCTGCCGCTTCGCCCGGGGTGAGCGACCAACTCTTTCCGCCCTCTCTCGCCCTTCTCACGCCGTTTCACTCCTTTCCCACAGTCGTAGTGACTCATAATCCGCAGGGCTCACAAAACCCAGCGACGAATGCGTCCGCCCGCAGTTGTAAAATCGATACCTGTAATCCATTACGCAACGTGTCGATTCTACGTATGTCTCATTCCCCTGACGATAAACCTCCTCCACCATTAACTCTCGTGTAAAAAGATCTCCTGTAACGCTTTGTCATAACAATTCCCCATCCGACTCTTACTTTGCACAACTACATAATGCAACAGACATTCCTGAAATGCCTGGCTTGCCTGACTTTTTTTAAATTGAAAGTCTCACTCCCGTGCGATGAAGGTCAGGCCATGATTGATGACTTTTTTGA
>JBILGL010000318.1:0-5496 GCA_044351075.1 Isosphaeraceae bacterium
CACGCACGTCGCGGGCGCCGGGGATACCGGCCATGACCCCTTCTATTTTGGTGGCAAGCTCTGACAGCATATCAAGATCAGGGCCATATATGAGGGCAGCGACGTCTGACTTTACACCGGCCACAAGTTCATTCACACGCATTTCAATCGGCTGGCTGAAGCCAAAGCGAACACCGGGCAGAGAGTCGCTGAGCTTCGTATTCATCTCTTCGATCAAATCATCACGTGTGATATCAGGCCGCCATTCTGATTGGTCTTTCAGGAGTGTCCAGACATCCGTCTGATGTACGCCCATCACGTCGTTGGCAATTTCGGGTCGGCCGGTTTTGCAGTAAACCATGCGCACTTCAGGAATTTCATGAAGAATCTCTTCGATGCGGGTGCCCATAGGCACGGCACCATCGAGATCAGCCGAAGGGATTCTTACAGCTTCAATCAAAAGGTCACCTTCGTTCAACCTTGGCATGAACTCGCCGCCAAGCTGCATGGCCACAGGTCTAGTTGCCACAAGTAAAATCGCAGAAATGGTGAGAATGATGCCGCGGTGACGGATTGCCAGGTTGAGCGCTGGCTCATAAAACCGCTTGATCAGCCGAACAAGCCATGGCTCAGCTTCAGTGGTTTTGTCAGAAAGTGCCAGACTTGCCAGCACCGGCATGACCGTCAGCGAAACGACCATCGACCCAGCCAGCGCAAAAATAACCGTCAGGGCCATGGGGCGAAAGAGTTTACCTTCGGTGCCCTGAAGTGCGAGTATGGGTAGATAGACGATGGCGATGATCAGTTCACCAAAGAGGGTTGGTTTGCGGACTTCAATCGCAGCGTCGCGGATGATGTCGAGCTTGGGCCGGGTGCCACCTTCATGTCCCAAACGGCGAACGCAGTTTTCGACCATGATAACCGAGCTATCGACAATCATGCCGAAATCAATGGCACCCAGCGACATCAAGCTGGCGGTGATGCCCGTGGAGAGCATAATATTTGCTGCAAAAAGCATGGAAAGCGGAATGGCCAAGGCCACGATTATACCGCCACGAAGGTTACCCAATAGCACCAGCAGCACGGCGATAACCAGAGCCCCGCCCACGGCCAGATTCTCTTTCACCGTGCCAAGGGAATGATCAATCAGGTACGAGCGATCGTAGAGCGTTTCAATGGTGACGCCCTTTGGCATGCTTTTCTTGATGATCTCAATTTCATCTTTCACTCGATTGACGACGCGGCGGCCATTTTCACCGATCAGCATCATGACGAGGCCGGTTACAGCCTCTCCGCGTGCATCGCGGGTTGCGAGCCCGGCCCTGATCATTGGTGCAGGGTGAACTTTGGCCACATCACCAATGGTCAGCGGCACGCCATTAGTTTCGCGAATAACAATTCGCTCGATCTCTAGCGGATTGGTCACCAGGCTGACACCACGAATGTAACGAGACTCTCCACCTTTTGTCAGATAACCGCCGCCCACATTGGCGTTATTGGCCTCAAGTGCGGTGACAATCTCGCTGAATGATAGCTTTTGATTCGCGAGACGATCCGGGTCAATTTCAATCTGATATGTTTTAAGCTGGCCGCCGTGGCTATTGATTTCGGTCACGCCCGGCACGCCGCGAAGCTGATAGGCGATTTGCCAGTCCAGAATCGCGCGAAGGTCCATGGGCGAGACTTTGCCATCAGTGCTTCTGACTTCAAATTGATAGATTTCACCCAGCGCGGTAGCAATTGGGCCCAGCTCGGGAGTGCCGTACCCGGGCGGGATGGCATCAGCGGCACGCGGTAGTCGCTCGGCCACCAGTTGCCGGGCACGGTAAAGATCCGTGCCCTCCTTAAAAATAATTGTCACAACCGAAATGCCGAATTTGGAAATGCTGCGGATCTGTTCCACGTCAGGCAGACCGCTCATTGATCCTTCTACTGGAAACGATAGCAGTGTTTCCACTTCCAACGGGCTCAATGCTGCGGCTTCGGTGATGACCTGCACCTGTATGTTGGTGAGGTCGGGTACGGCATCCAGCGGCAGACGCAGGGCAGCCGATGCGCCGACAATCGAAATGATGATCGTCAGGGCCAGCACCATAAAGCGGTTTTGGAGGGCCCCGGAAATTAGTGAATTGAGCATGGCTGGTGGGTCACTCCTCTTCCGGCTCAGATTCGAGGATCAGCTCACTCTTGAGCATGAATGCGCCGCCTGTGACAACATTCTGACCGACCTTCAGGCCTCCTTTGACAACGACCGGATGCAAATCATCTGAAGGCATCTGGTCAATTAAAACAGGCTGAAATTCGAAAGTCTTGCCATCCGGCTTCGCAATAAAGACACCTGCTTTGCCACTAAATTCAAGAATGGCAGAACCAGGCACAGCCAAAACACCTTCTGATTCGGCACGCTGGAGACGTACTCGACAGAATTGTCCAGGACGGAGCTGACCAGTTGGGTTTTCTGATTCGGCAATCACTGGCACTGTGCGGGTCTGCGGATCAACCTCGGCACCAACATAAATCACCCTGGCGTGAACAACTTTGCCCTCAACGCCCGGGGCAATGACGTCGATCTCGTCGCCATTTTTCATTTCACCAAGTGTCGCGAAATCTTTTTCGGCAATCTGGGCCGTGATGCGAACGGAGCTTAAATCAGCAAGTGTGAAAAGCTGATCAGCGATATCCACCTTCTGGCTTGCCACCACAGTTCGAGTTGTGATTGTTCCATCAAATGGGGCCAGAATGGGGTAGGCCGCCAAGTCTTCCATGATCACGTTTTTGGTCCAGTCTGCTGGAAGCTGGGCAGCGGAATTCAGGTCAAGTGTGTTTACGGTCTCTTCATCCCTGACTCCCAGCAGTCGTAGCTTTTGTACCGCCTCGATCAAACTGACTTCAGCCTGCTGCAGTTTTTGATCCGCCAGGCGTTTTTCCTGTGCCACATCGAATTTGGTTTGTTCCATCGCACTTTCAAATTCGGCCTGAAACGCTTCGCGAGAGTGCAATGCCTCATGATAAATGTGCGAGCCTACCAGCTTTCGCTCATAAAGGTCTTTCTGCTTTTCCTCTTCATGCCGGGCCAGTTCAAGCTTGGCATAACTGGCCAGCAGCATGGCACGGTCGTGCCCCAGCGGCACATTGGCGTATTTCTTTTCGATCTCTTTAGTTTCCAGCTTCTTTGACAGATCCACCATAATCAAGGCGGCGTTGCTTGCAATTTCATCACGCCATTCCAGCTCGCGCCTGGCCACCTGAAGGGCAAAGCGGCAGGCTCGCACATTAAGGCGGGCACTACCAACATCAGGGCTTTCAAGCAAAGCCAGCCGCTGCCCTTTTTTGACTTTCTGCCCCAAGGTAACATCGACTTCTCTCACCACACCAAGCACACGAGGATGCACCTGAACACGCTTATCAACATTAATGCCGATCGTCGCCGGTACTTCCAGTACTTCCCTTACCTTTGTTGGTGCAATGGAACTTATTTTCAGTTCTGCCGCTTTCAGTTTATCGCCAGAAAGTGTCACATGGCGAAGTGTGGCAGGCTTAGCAGTCGTTTCACTGGCCGCCTCTGGTTCCGCTGTTTTCGGGCTGACACCCTTCAAAACCCAGATTCCGCCTCCACCCAGAACTATCCCCAGCATTAGCATAGCCAGCGCTGTCGTCAAATAAGATCGATTCATATCTTAATACTCCAGTATCGATTAAGCCTGATCCAAGATACCTGACATAGGTAAATTACGGATCTATAACGATCACAATGTGTGTGTGATCAAACCGAAGAAATGAAAGTAGGATTAAAGAATCAACAACGCAAAGGACTGAAACTCTGGGAATGATCAAAAACTGATCGTTCTGAGAGCGGGTCATTCAGTCGGCATGAAAGAGAAAGCAATCGGGCCCGATCAATAATTATGTGTTCATGTAAAGCGATTTTTAATTGTTCAATCAAATATCTGACGAATGCATTTTGAGCCAGAGAACGATCCATCTTTTCGTGTGGAGTATCCTGAATCCATGCGAAAGAATCATCAATCGGCTGACCCGAAGCCGGAAGAAGCATCAAGGCCTGATCTAAAGTCGATCTGCCAGAGTCATCCGACTGATTTTGACCGTCCTCTTTCGGCTCGCCTGCCGCCATCGCCCAGCCGGGTATCAGCAGATGCCAGTGAAGAAGAGGGTCGTGCGACTCTTCCTCGCCTGGCTCATTACCATGCTCGCCTATGTTTGAATGCCAGCGGTTTAAGTGATCATGCAGGCGGCAGGTTTCTGCCGATTCATGATGGTGCCCAACCTCATGAAAATCAGGCACCGGCAATGGCAACCGGGCCGTCCACCAAACAAGCGCTATCACGACCATCCGGGGCAATGGGCCAACCGGTCGGGCATGTTTCAGTGGCTTGCGGTTATTAGAGAAGGGCATTTTACCGGTTGAGTCTCGAAGCAGTGTCTAAAGATTCACTCATCATTATTTTACATGATGAAATGAGCCACGGCGAGTTTTTTTTGATTTTGATGTAACAACATAATTGGGTTATAAATACTTATAATAGTTAATACTTAGAGACGTTCCATAGGAGAAATTCAATGAAACTCGTATTTATTGATAGCCAGATTTGTTCCAAAAACCCAACTGCTGCCCGGATTTATCTGGCAGGAAGTTCAGGTCAATTCTTCCGGGCTCGACACATTGATTGCTCTTAATCCGGCTCGCGATGAAAATAGCCGGTAATATGGTTGAGAAAGCCATCAAGGCTCTGCTCCCGACTCGTTTCCAGCGCGGCTATCGTCAGCAAGCGCACTTCGTTCTGATCTGGCTCGCTCAGATAATCGACTGGGCTTTTGCCATCAACACGGGCCAGCATACAGGCTGACAGGTGTGCCATGGCACGCTCTTCCAGATTATCCACTGGATCATCAGTCCCAAAACCGGCCTGATAGGCTGACCAGAAGGCCCTGACAAGACCAGGGTACAGCTCCCTGCCTGGGAGGTTCAGTCGAAAGGCACGAAATGACTTTAAGACCAGATGGGTCATGAAAAAGCCGAGATCAAAAGCCGGATCGCCCCAATGTGCCGTCTCGAAATCGACCAGTCGCAGCTCTCCACTGCGATCAACCAACATGTTTTTCGGGCTGAAATCGGCCAGCACAAGCGTCTTACGCCTGACTGATGACATCGTATCGATGAGCTGGTTAATTACCGGGGTAATCTGCGGATGAGCTTTGGCGATTGTACGATAATACGGATCAATTCGCAGCTCATCAAAGACGGTGGTATCCGCAAAGATCGATTTTTCGAACAGATCAGCCTGTGCGGCGCTGGTGCGATGAATCAGGGCAAGGATTTCGCCTGCGCGCTGGGCCAGACGGGTGTCAGGGTGACCTTTGAGCAAAAGCTGCTTCCAGACTTCGCACTCTTCGCCCAGGTCGCTCATGCCAAAAAGGAAATTCTCGCGATCTTCAAATAAAATAACTGGCACAGTGCCCGCAGGCAGCACGTCGGTGAGATATTTCATCGCTTCGGTT
>JBILGL010000319.1:0-5475 GCA_044351075.1 Isosphaeraceae bacterium
CAGGCCGCCCGCCCCACCTATGACCAACCTTCTCCCGCCTAACCCGGATGGCAAGCACTACACCTGGGCAGAGCTGAACAAGGTTGACGATGTTCTGCAAATTGTGATCCTTGAATATCTTGGATTGCTGCCATCGGAAATCAAGCACAACGGCGAATTTATTGATGGCATGTCGGATGCAAACAACTACTTTGACTTCCTTCGCGATGGCATTAAGGCCATTTGCGCGACGACGATTCCTCGCCTGCAAGAACTCAGGCGCAAACTAAACGAGCTGAAGCCGACAGAGCTTTCAATCACGGGAAGTTCATCGAGCCACGGCATCCGGTTGTCAAATCAATTACGGATGGACATTACCGCCGAGATGCTCAAGCCGCATGCAAACCGGGCTCGCCGGGAAGCGGCCGCCAGGTCAGGCAACAAGAATCTGCCGAAACGACTTTTCAAGCGAGACCGGCAGAAATCAAAACCGCCTGATTGAAATTGAATTCAGGCATTGAAATGTCATTGAAATTGAAAATCAAATGCAATTGCCCCGGCTGAAACGAGTGCCGGGCGGCGGTATTTACGGTTTTTTTGTTTAAAATGTTTTGCCCGTAATCAATTGAAACTTTGAGATAATCTGGCACAATCAATCGTTATGTACAAACCTGAAACATGTTAATAAAATCAGAAAGAGGCAGGTAAAAACCTGCCCCTTTTCATTTTACAATAGAGATATCAGAATCGGTCAGCGTGGTGAAACAGCCTGAGAGGCACCGCCTGGTGCGCCGCTGCTGCCGCCGCGTCCACCGGGGCCAGGAGCAATGGCCTGAGGTGGTCCGCCGCCGGAACTGCCTTCATTACGGCCACGACGTCCGCCACCGCCTGGCCCTGGAGCAATGGCCTGAGGTGGACCACCTGAACCTGGCTGTCCGCCGTAACCAGCTGGCGCACCTGGCTGACCGCCAAAGCCACCCGGGGCACCGGCACCGGCAGCGCCGCCTTCGCCAGGGGCACCCAGCGGGTTACCGCCGAGTGCAAGTGTCACGATGATGTCGCCCTTGGCTGATGGCTTCTGATCCTCACCAATCGAGCCGAAGAGGAGCTTGCCGTCGTCGTCCTTGCGGTCAGGGCCGACGGAATAAACGGCCGGGCCGCTGCCTGTCCAGATCAGCTTAAGTGGCTTGCCCGAGAAGCTGTCGAGGGGGGCGGCTTCCAGCTTGGCTTCTTTGGCCACTTCATCAAGTGTTTTGCCGTTGGTGGTGGCTTTCTTAGAAAGATACCAGCGACGGGCTGCGGTCAGGGCTTCCATCATACTCTGCTGGGTTTGGTAGGTGATCAAGCCATTAACAATCGGCTGAAAATCAGGTGTGTTGGAGCTGGCCTGGGCTGTGATGGCACCCATCAGCAAAGTTGGGTTGATTGCTGGTGCAGCCGCCTTGGCTTTGCTTTCATCACCCTTGCCTGAGAGGTTGGCGATGGTATCTTTGTTAAACATGGAAGCCAGGGCGTCTTTGGTACCTTTGGTCTGAATATCAGTGAGCTTTTTGCCCAGTGCTGCAACTTCTTCAGGCGAGCCAACTTCATCGATGGCGGTCAGTTGGTCCTTAATCACCACACCCATAGCCGTATTGATCTTTTTGGCATTGTCGGGGGTGAGAAGAGTGCCCAGAATGCCTTCGACCATTTTCGGATCGACATTCGCCAGCTCGGCTGGCTTGGAAGGCATGGCTTCGAGCATCGATGAAAAGCCGCCCGGCTTTGAGAGCATAGTCATCATGGCGGCCTGATTGATATATTCGGCTTTAATCATCTCAGGCAGAAGATTCAAGCTTGATTCCCGATAAGTCTTGAGTGCGGCCAGAATTGCGTCGCAATCTTGTTCGGTCAGACGGGAATTAAGCAGAATGGGCAGAGTCAGGCCAAGCGTCTGGGCATGCATGGCCGTGATCGCCAGCGAGGCCGCGCTGCCTGCACGTGCCTGAAGATCAATGCCGAGCAACAGAATATCATTAAATTTTTCGATGGCACCCTTACGATCGCCACGTGCCAGATCGGCATAGATCAGCACAGGGGCAATACGTGAAGCGATGATTGCAGCCGGCACATGTGGTGGAGCACCTGCTACCAGAGGAGAAGCGATCACGCAGTCTGCCTTTTTATGAGCATCGTGCAGCTTGGCAAAAAGTACGCGATAGCCTTCGAAAGCCTGTTCGATGGCATTAGCGTCCCACTGGCGGGGGTTCGGGTTGGAGGTCATCCAGGCCTGGGCAGCATCGAGTCGGTCCTTACGTTCCTTCAGGCCCTTTTCGAATTCGTCCTTGGAAGTGCCGTCTGCCGCCACTGCCGCATAGACTTCGGGCAGTTCGGCAAGGGCATCAAGCACGAGCGGAGCGGCATTATCGGTATCAGCCGGCAGCGAAAAGAACTTTTTAACATTAAACGGGGCACCGCTGGCAAGGTCGTCGGTCGGTTCGATGACCGCATCCTTGTATTTTCGAGGGGTCAATTTGTAGGCGGGCAGCTTGGCCGGGCCCTGATTGGCCGGAGCTGCACCACCACTGCCGGGAAAACCGGGCTGGCCGCCTGCGGTATCGCCAATATCAACCTGGCCACCTTTTTTGCCTTGGGCCGCGGCTTCAGGGCTGTAGGCGAGCGAAACAGCGACTGTCGCACCGACCCAGACGGCAGGCCGGATCAGATGAAATCGAAAGAGAGACTTAGGAATCATGGGCCGAATGCTCCCGGGAATTTGACTCTGTGAAGAGTGAAAGAATGAGGGATCTTGAGTGATGAATTAATCTTATAGAATCCGAGATAAGCAGGCGGGTTGTCAAGAGAATTGGTGGGGAAATTGGAGGTGGCGAGGTCAGATCGCATGGCTGGTGCGGGCCGGAACGGTAGTGATTCGCCCATCCGTCTTTTGATTGTATAATCTAACATGGGTTGAAATACTGGCGGAAACAGGTTGTTCACAGGAATATGGCCGAGACTGCGAAGATCATCGATTTTGACGCCAACGCCACTACGCCGATTGACGAGCGAGTGCTGGAAGCGATGCGTCCGCATTTGCTGTCTGGGGGCAATCCGGAAAGTCGTCATGGGCTGGGCCGGAGATCGCGGCGGGCCTGGGATGATGCCCGCGAACTCATTGCCGCGCTGCTGGGTGCCCATGTGGACGAACTGGTGCTGACATCCGGCGGTACGGAAGCCAACAACGCTGCACTTTTCGGGCTTTTGCATGAAGCTGTGGGAGCGGCCGGCCGCGATGGCGAGCGGCGGGTGCTCTGCTCGCCGATCGAGCATCCAGCCGTGAATGGGCCGCTGGAATTGCTCAACGAACAGGGCCGAATCAGGCTTGAAAAATTCGCGGTTGGCTGTGATGGGGTGGTTGATCCGGCAGAAGTAGTACGAGCAATTGAAGCCGGGCCAAAGCCGATTTTGGTCACTTTGATGCTGGCTAATAATGAAACCGGTGCGATTCAGCCGATAATGGAAGTGGCGGAAAAATGCAATTCTGCTGGAATTACATTTCATACCGATGCAGTGCAGGCTGTGGGGCGAGTGGATGTTCATTTCAATCGACTGGGTGTGACGACACTCGCGGCAGGGTCGCACAAGATGCATGGGCCACCGGGAATTGGTCTCTTGATTGTGAAAAAGGGAGTGAGGCTTAAGCCGCTGATCATCGGTGGAGGCCAACAGAAAGACCGACGCGGAGGCACGCCACCAGTGGCATTGGCCGTGGGATTGTCCGAGGCTTTGAGATTGTTTAATGCAGAGAAGATTGAGAGACATTTGAAATGGCGGCATTTTCAGAAATTATTGCTGGATGAACTGCGATTACATTTAAGCGGAAAACCGGTATCGATTGAATTCAATGGTCCTGAAGATAGCGAAAAACAGCTGCCACAAACCATGAATCTCTGGTTTAATAATCCATTAATCAATGGCGAATTGGCATTAATGAAGCTGGACTTGGCAGGCCTGGCGGTGAGTCTGGGCTCGGCCTGTGCATCAGGCAGCATGCGGCCTTCGCCGGTACTGCTGGCGATGGGATGTTCGCAGGAGCGGGCGAAAAATTCAATTCGCGTGAGCTTTTCTGCAAATACAACCGAAGAAGAAATCAGGCGTGCTGCGAAGATCATGGCGGAAACCGTTATTGAATTAATTACAGAAACAGAATAAAGCAAACGGGTAAAATTCATTGAGCCAGCGAAAGAAATCCGGAAAACATCATGACTTACAATCAAAGCCCCAGCCCGAAAACAGGCAGTGGCAGCCCAAACCCAGATTAAATCTGAAGTATCCAATTATAGTCGTTATTATTTTATTACTAAGCACAACAGTATTATTTCTCTTATTAAAAGGTGAAGGCAGGGATAAATCAGTCAGGCGTGCGATTGATGAAAGCTTGCGGCAAAACCAATTTGCCGAGGCGGAAGCTGGTTATTTGAAACTGGCTGAAATGAAATCGGTTCGATTGTCGCCGGATGATCGACTGGACTGGGCCAGAACTGCCCTGCGGGCTGATCATCCATCGGTAGCCGCGAAGCTCTTGCAGGAATGGACCGAAAAGAGCCCCGACATACCCGATGGATGGGTCATACTGCTGGATTTGCAGCGTGTGCTGGGCCAGAGTGACCGTATTATTGAAGCTTTTGATCAAATTCATCTAAATGAAATTGCAAGAAGGTCGCCGGAAGTGTTGATGACGGTGACGCTGGGGCTATTGACCGACCTTGAGCCGCAGCAGATTCGCCAGCGATTAAAACGATGGGAAGCCGCTGAGCCTGACTCACCAATTTCGCAAGCTGCTCTTTTACAACGATATAATGAAAATCCGCTGCCCGATGATCCATCAAGGGACGAGCGATTGCAACTGGCAACATCGCTGGTTGGGCGGTTTCCTGATCATGTTGACTGTCGTGCTGTGCTGGTGGAAACACAGCTGACAACTGGTCTTTATGAAGAAGCCGGCAAATATTTAAACCAGTGGCCTGATCATGGCCGCCAGAGTATTTCATATCATCGCCTCTATGGGCGATATTTACAGGATGGTTTACAAGATCAACAAAATGCAATTGCTTCATTTCAAATAGTGCTTCAAAAGGCGCCTTATGACTGGAAAACACGCTATCGGCTGGCGAGAGCCTTCAGGGCAACGGGCGATATTGCCAGATCACAGGCTGAATCGGCCCGAATGCTTGAAATCAGGGAGATTCTGGAACCTGCCCGGCTTGAACCAATCATTCGAAATACTTTTCCCAAAGGTAAATCACCAGAACCTGTTAAACTTATTGAAATATTGGAAAAGATTGGCTTAAAACAATTATCAGACGGCTGGAAAACGTGGCTGAAGGATCAATCTCAGTTTCAATTGAGAAAAACCTGAGTCATAACCTATTACATTTTTCACGCCCCTTCCAGTGCTTCCCATCGCTCGTAAGCATGACTTAAATCATTACGCAGGCGATCGAGTTGGTTCGATTG